>CBFHCJ010000255.1:0-8777 GCA_965654005.1 uncultured Streptomyces sp.
TGCCGTTGGGCCGGCCTTCGGCGATCGTCTGGTAGATGTTTGCCGGGGCGCTGCAGCAGGCCGTGCGGGAACTACGGGCAACCACCGCCGTCGCGATGGTCCCGGTCGGAGACGCTCAGACCCTGGGCCGCGCCGTCGTGGTCGGCGATCCGCTGTCGATCTTCATGGTGGCGGACTACCTCCAGGTGAGCGAAAACGAACATGACTATGCTGGGGTGATCGCCTTCCGCACCGGGCGCCAGTGCGTACGCGTGCGAGGCGAGTCTCCCAGCGGCTTCCACCCAGACATACCCTTCGCATATGCGGTCGTCGCCACGCCGTTGCTCGGAGCTGACGGACGATCTCTCGGAGTGATCGTCCTGCTCTGGGCGGAGCCGGTCGGATGGGCCCAGATCTTCGAGCAGATGAAGGACCGCTGCCAGCGACTGGCTGAGGGGCTCGCTCGCGGTCTGGAACGGCGCGGCGCCACCTCCCCGCGAAAGCGCTTCGCGTCGGCACCGAAATTCATCCTGCCTCCGGAGCCGGACAGTCCGGTGGAGTCGGTGAGTATGTCGCTCGTGTACCAGATCACCCGGCTTGCTGCCCAGCTCACCGAGGCGTCACGGCTGCAGGGCGTCTTCGACGCCGCGGTCGAACGGATCATGGAGCCGTGCGATGCCCAGTGCCTTGCCATCTCGATCACGGATGAAGGTCGCCCGCGGCTGCTCGGCCACAGCGGTTGCGGTATCGCGCTCGCTGAGAGGCTCACCAGGGCCTCGGCAGGCACGCTGGAGGAGATGGACATCGGTGAGCCAGCACCCGTGGATCGCCCGCTTTTCTTCAAGTCCGTGGCCACGGACGGGCCGATCTCGGCATACTGCCTGCTACCCATGGCCATCCGTGACCGTGGCTCCGGGACCCTCGCTCTGGGCTTCGACCACCAGCGCGGCTTCCCACCCGGCGAACGGGCTGCCCTGGCCAGGATGTCGCAGCTGCTGGCGCCCTCCATCGGGCGGGCGCTGCAGTACGAAGCCGAGCACCGGCTGGCACAAGAACTGCAGCATGGCCTCCTGCCCGCCGCTCTCCCACAGCGTGCCGAGGTGGACATCACCACCCGTTACGTCACGCCGAAGTCCAGCTCCGCCGTCGGCGGCGACTGGTACGACGTCCTCAACCTGCCGGACGGCACCGTCGGCCTGGTCATCGGCGACGTCGAGGGACACACTCCCCGAGTAGCCGCGACCATGGGCCAGATCCGCAGCGCGATCCGTGCGTACGCTGCGGAAGGACACCGCCCGGCTGACGTGCTGACCCGCACCAACCGGCTCTTCGCGGAACTCGGTACCGAACTGCTCGCCACCTGCTGTTGTGCCTGGCTGGAACCGGAAACCGAGACCGTCGAGGTATCCACCGCCGGCCATCCGGCACCGCTGCTCCACCGTCCCGGCCATGACTTCACAACGCCCGAACTTCCTCTCGGCATACCACTGGGAGTCCAGCCGGACACCGGCTACAGCTCCACGCGGATCCCGCTACCAGAGGGAACCACCCTGGTCTTCTACACCAACGGGCTGGTCCACTCCCACTCGGTGCCGCTGACCGACGGCATCGCGGCGCTGCACAAATGCCTGAACACCCCTGGTAGCCCGCAACTCGAGGTCCTGGCTGACCGCCTGCTCGCCATCACCGGCGCCGACCAACGAGACGACGACGCCGCCGTGCTGATCGCACAGTTCCTCGGACCGCACGCGGCCCGGCGCCAGCGGATGGCGAGCATGTCCGTCGAGCGACACGATCTGCGCGCCGTCGCGGACGTCCGCAGACTCCTCCGCGAGCAAGTACGCGCGTGGAACTGGGAAGCAGTCTCGTCCGACCTCGAACTCGCCGCCACCGAACTGGTCACCAACGCACTGGTGCACGCGGACAGTGAGGTCGAGGTCCAGCTGCGCGAGTACCCCGACCGGCTGCGCGTGGACGTCCGCGACTCGGACCCGCGGCCCCCTATGCCGGCACCCGTGCTCGCTTCCGGCGAGGCCGAAACCGAAGCCGAACACGGCCGGGGCCTGCTCATCGTCGACGCCCTGGCCGCGTCCTGGGGCAACTCACCCAGTGGGCGCGGCAAGTCAGTCTGGTTCGAGCTGAGCAGACCGTCGGCGTCCTGACCGCCGAACCCGGGCCAGCCGCTGCATGCGCCGGGAAGAACTCGGCGGACATCGGGGGCAGACGGGCGGCGAGAAGCGACTCGAGGCATGAGGACCGGCTGCCGGTTGGAAGAAGCGGCATACATCCGAGGCACCGGCAGACGTGACCGCGGAAGCCCCTGCACAGCTGACTGCGATCGGCGGGTACAACTGGCAGTTGGAATGCGCCACCCATGTCCGTGGCAGGTCGTGGCAGCGGCGGGCATCGGGCGGATCTGCGCAATGCTTCCCATGGACGATCCGGCACGCGTCCTTGCCCCTCAAGTCGCCGGCCTCGGGTCAGGAACTGGAACCATTGTGCGGAGCCTTCGCTACGTCCGTCAGCCCGTAGCCGGAGGATGAGACGGCCGCCGATCGCGTCGGCCGTGCGCCCTTCGCCTTGGCCGTGATGAACACAATGGTGATCGCCGCGAGAATACCCAGACCGATGAGGAATGCGCCGGAGATCATGAAGGCGATCTTGATTCCGGCGCCTTTCACGGTCGCCGAGGCCACCAAGGGCGCAACGGCCGCGGCGCCCGCAATGCCGGCCTCCCACAGGCCCAGGGCCTTGGCCAGGTGGTGATCGGGGATGCGCTGCTGCACGAGGGCGATCAGGGGAATGTCCGTCAGCGCGGAGGCCAGGCCCGTCAGGATCAGCAACGCGGCCGCCTCGGTCGGCGACTGGACAAGGCCGAGGGGGAAGCGGAAGACACCAAGCAAGGCCCAGGCGAGCACGGCGGTGAGGGCGAGGTTGCGCAGTGGCAGCCGGGCCACCACGAATGCGCCGACGACCTCGCCGACGCCCGTGATGCCCAGCAGCAGGCCGTACTGGCCTCCGTGCGCGCCGAAGCGTTCACCGACAAGGACGGAGAGACCGACGGTGAGGAACCCGACAGCGGCAGCGATGGCGACCACGAAGGTGGCGATGACGACGAGCACAACGGGTTCGGACCGCAGCGCTGACAGGCCCGCGGCCAGGTCGGCGCGCAACCCTGCCCGGTGGCCGAGAACGGCAGGGCGACTGACGCGGAGAGCGGCGACAGTGACCGCGGAGATCAGGAAGGTAAGCACGTCGAGTGACAGCACCAGCGTGAGGGAGGAGGCGGCCAGCAGCGGCGCAAGCAGCAGCGGTCCCACGAAGAACGCGGCGCGGAAGGCCACCTGCAGCAGACCGTTGGCTTGAAGCAGGTCTTGTGACGGCACGATCTGGGGCACCATCGCGTTTCGTGCCGGGGCGAAGGAAGCCCCTATGAGCGCCAGTAGCGCGGTGATCACCAAGAGCGCCGTGAGGTTCAGCAGATCCAACGCGAGCAGCCCCGAAGCCACGGCCACCACTACGGCTCGGGCCAGATCCGTGGCGATCATGAGACGGCGGCGGTCGTAGCGGTCGGCATAGGAGGCGCCGACGAACGTGGCGACGAACGCCGGTCCGAATGCGGCCACCGTGACGAACGCGACTGCGGTGGGATCGCGGGTGAGCGACCATGCCAGCCATGCGACGGCCGAGGTGTAGAGCCCGTCGCCCAGTCGCGAGAT
Organism: uncultured Streptomyces sp.; assembly: GCA_965654005.1. GTDB lineage: Bacteria > Actinomycetota > Actinomycetes > Streptomycetales > Streptomycetaceae > Streptomyces. Next base: position 3,699 of record CBFHCJ010000255.1, read on the forward strand.
ACCCTGACCGACGAAGAGCAGGAAGAAGTTCCGGTTTTTTAGCAGTGACATGACGCCCACTGTGGGGACGGCGGGCGCAGTGGATCAACTGATTCGGCAGAGAGCTAATCATCGCCCTCGCGGGACTCGCCGAGGAAAGTGCCCAGCGCGGGTTCCAATGCCGCTACCCGCTCGGGCACCAGGCGGTAGAGGACGTAGTAGCCCTCGCGCCGGCGGTCGAGCAGACCGGCTTCGGTGAGCATGCGCAAGTGCTTGGACAGGGCAGCCTCGGTGATCCCCACCAGAGGGGCGAGTTCCTGAGTGCTCCTCGGCCGTTCCGCGATCAGCCGCAGGGCGCGCAGGCGAGTGTCGTCGGCGAGCGCGCGAAGGACACGCACCAGCTGAGCAGGGGGAATCCGCGGTCGGGTCTCGCACATGATCGAAGAAGCGGGAAAGACCAGGCCGAGCGGCCATGGGCCATCGCAGTTGACTCGTACGTGTGGCCAGGCGTACATGCTCGGGGCCAGCACCAGCTGGTCCTGGGGGCCAATGCTGATCTCGTGCTGGTGCGGCCGGTCGAGCCAAAAGCGCCCGGAGTGCGGATCGCACCTGACTTCCGGGGACAGACCGCGAAGCATCCCGTACAACCCCCTCCGCTCGACGAGCCGGCCCGCTTCGGTGACGCTTGCGGCAAGATCCGGTTCGATCCGCTCCCATTCCTGTGCGAACGCTTCCTCCCAGTAGGCCTCCAGCAGCCGCAAGAAGCGTTCGAGCAAGGTGCTGGGATCATCGAGCAGCAGCTCGGCCAGCTCCTTGCCGCCCGCGGCCACCGCCCGTTCGCGCAGACGACGGCGCACCGACGGATCGTCGAGGAGAGCCGGGTCCCTGCCCTGCCTGTCCCCGTTTCCCGGCTTGATCAGCGAAACGGCGAACTCCAGGCGCACCAGGGCAGGGTCGACCGTACGCAGACGCTGAAGCTCGGCCTGGAAGTCGAGCAACTCGCCCGTCGGGGAGGGGAAGAAGAACTCCGGGAAGTAGGAACGCAATGCGAAGGCGAACACGTCGATCTCCCGTTTGAGCAGGGGTGACAGCGAACGCATCGCCCGCACCCACCCATGCTGGACGGGATGGTGCTTGGGCTCTACCAGTACGTGCAAACTGAGCACCGCCTCCAACGACGGCGAGTAGGTGAAGCCCACAAGCTCGGCACCGGAGGCCGGGATCCGGAACACGATCGTCATAGAGGCATCATCGCCGCCCTGCCCACAGTCGATACCGGTTACCGCATGCGGCGTCTCCGCTCGGCTTCCACGTTGGCGGTTCGGGCTGCGAGGAAGTCCGATGCCCAGTGACCGACTCGGGGCCCACTGGGGGACTGGTGACGGATGCGGAGGGAGTGGAGGTTGCGGCCGCTGCGGTCTGCAGCCGTGTCGCACGGCTGAAGACGCAACAGCTGTACCTTAGAGTACACTTGTGTGTGGTGGTGCTCGACCGGCCACTCGAGAACCCGTGCAAACCGAAATTCCGACCGGCGGATGCGAAGAGGGCGATGACTACGCAGGGTAGCAGTACTGCCAAAAGGGTACCTTCGGGCCCGCGGGCAAATCGCAAGAGGCAAGCCATCATTCAAGCCGCACGCGAAACCTTTTTGGCCGAGGGGTTCGACGCGAGCATGGATCGCGTCGCCACCGTCGCGGGAGTCTCCAAGGTCACCGTCTACAACCATTTCGACAGCAAAGAGAGTCTCTTTATCGCTGTCATCACCGGAGAGCTGGACGGCGCGCTGGAGGAAGCGGAGCGTCTGGTCGAGTCCACACTGGTTACATCCGCGGATGTGAGAGCGGATCTCATTCAGGCGTGCCGTGCGTGGGTGGCGGGGGTCTGTGCACCCGAGACGATCACTCTGCGCAACCTTGTTGCCGGGGAAATGCGACGCTTCCCTGAACTGGGTGAGACGTGGCAAGAAAGGGGTCCTCAGCGGTTCCATCGTGTAGTTGCCGCGGCCCTTGGCAAGCTGAACGAAATGCGCGAGCTCAGCATTCCGGATGTGGATCTTGCCGTCCTTCAACTCTCCGGGCTTGTCGTGTCTCCCAGTCAGGTGTACGGCGCATATGGGAGTCCTCCTGACCCCGAACTCGCGGATAGGCTGATCGTGAGTGGCGTCGACATGTTTCTCCATTACTACGGATATGGAGGTATGCATCTGAAGGAGGTAGACGAGGGCAGACCGCGCATCGGAAATTCCTCTTCCTGCACGCCGATTGACACGGCAGTTCTCGATGCATAGTCAGATCGGCTATATGACTGCAACATCGTTGCAAGCCGCCTATGTGAATCGCGAACTGTCGCCGGTGGAGGTTTTCCTGGCTCTGAGGGAGCGGATCGACCGCCTGGATGGTGACCTGAATTCGATGACCGCGACTTGCTTCGACAGGGCTCTCCAGGAGGCCCGGCGTTCGGAGACGCGCTACCGGGACGGGGATCCGCGCCCCCTCGAAGGTGTGCCAATCGCGATCAAGGACCTCATTGATACCGAGGGATTGCGCACGGCATATGGTTCGAAAATTTTCGATGATCACATTCCAAGAGTCGACGCACCGGCCATAGCTCGCATTCGCCTCGCCGGAGGAATTCTCATCGGGAAGACCGCCACCCATGAATTCGCCTGGGGCGTAACGACGGCCAATGAACATTTCGGGCCCACCCGTAACCCATGGATGCGAAGTCTTGTCCCCGGTGGTTCGAGCGGCGGCTCCGCCGCCGCCGTTGCCGCGGGGTTTGCGCCCTTGGCGCTGGGAACTGATACGGCGGGATCCATCAGAATTCCGGCCGCCTTCTGCGGTATTATCGGATTGAAGCCGACCCATGGTGCGGTAAGCACTTCTGGGGTCTTTCCACTGGCTCCTTCGCTTGACCATGTAGGACCGATGGCACGCAGTATCCCTGATCTCCGAATGCTGCTCGCAGTGCTTACTGAGTCGGATCGCCGTATGTGCTCCGCTACGCGTACCAGCCCCGCTTCGGACGTCGTCGTAGGAGTATGCGACGACTTGGATCAAGTACCGTTGACAAGTCATATATCGGCCGCGCGGGAGGCGGCTGCGGAGGCGCTTGCGGGATCTGGATACCGCGTCTTGAGGGTTTCGGCGGAAAATCTGCCCCACATGTACAAGACGCTGGGCACGATTGTCGCAGCCGAAGGTGCTTGGGGACATCGGAGAGCCGGCCTGTGGCCCGACCGCGAGGACGAATACAGTGCCGATGTGCGCTTCAGGCTGAAGAACGCGGCCGATGTGAACCTGGACGACTACATCGAGGCGCAACAGGACCGGCTGTCGCTGCGCTCGTCCCTGCGGCGGATCTTTTCGCAAGTCGATGTGCTGCTCTCTCCAGTGTCCGCAGTCTCCCCGGCAACCATTGCGGACGCGGACGCCACACGATACCCGCAAGGACTGACAAAGTTCAGGGAACAGGTAATGACGTCGACAGCGCCGCAAAGCCTGGCCGGATTTCCTGCCTGCGTAGTGCGGGCCGGCTTCGATTCCCTTGGTGTGCCGATCGGAGTGCAGCTTACGGCCCCGCCGACCGGAGAGTATCGGCTGCTTGAAGTCGCGCAGCGACTTTTCGATGCAACCGGAAAAATTCAGGAAAATTGGCCCAATGCATTCCATGGGCCACTCGACGAGAATGAAATTGCTCCCAGATGAAGTGCCGTCCGCCCGCGACCAGACACAGCTGCAGGTTCGCATCGCCCGCACGTTGCTGATCGGACTGATGAGCTTGGTACTCGCTGCGTTCAGACGCCATTGACGGGCGCTACGTTGATCCTTTCGGCACCGCGTAGACGATCTTCATCTCGACCTTGCCGGTCTTGCGGTGTCCGCTCCGAGGAGATTCCACCAGGGCCCCGTCTCCTGCAGAGCTGCCCGAGGTGCAGGTGCTGGGCATCGACGAGACCAGGCGCGGCCGCACCCGCTGGGAGCAGGATCCCGACGCCGGGAAGTGGAAGCTGACACGGGACCGCTGGCACCCCGGGTTCGTCGACACACTCGGCGCCGGCGGGCTGCTCGGCCAGGTCGAGGGCCGCACCTGGCCGTCCTGGCCTGGCTGTCCACCACGCCCTGACCTGGAGACAGCACATCCGCCACGTCACCATCGACGTGCCAGCCACCTACCGGGCCGCCGTGCGCACCGGTCCCCGGGCGCCACCGTGGTCGTCGACCACTTCCACCTCGTCCAGCTCGCCAACAAGATGCTCTCCCTGGTACGGCGCCGCACCACCTCCCAAGTCCGCGGGGGACGCCGACGAGCCACCGATCCGGAGTGGAAGGCCAGACGACGCCTGCTACGCAACCGGGAAGACCTCACCAACGAGCAGTGCGAACGGATGTGGAACCCCTGCTCGACGAGGGGAAGATCGGGCAGACGCTCCTGACCGCGTGGATCGCCAAGGAGAACCTGCGCACCCTCCTGGCCCTGGCCCGCACGGGCGCCGACCACCAGCAAGTCGGCCACGCCGCCGGAAGTTCCTGACCTGGTGCGCGGACTCCGACATCCCCGAAGTCCGCACCCTGACCGCCACCGTCGACCGCTGGTGGCCCGAGATCGCCGCGTTCATCGACACCGGTCACAGCAACGCCAAGAGCGAGGGCATCAACCGTGTGATCAAACTCGTCGCCCGCAACGCGTTCGGGTTCCGCAACGCCGACAACCAGCGGCTACGGACACGCTGCGTCACGACACGACGAGCCCGCGGACACCTCCGCACCGCTTAACTTCGAAGACCCGCGAACCGTCAGGCCGATAATCCACTGTCGATGACCAGGTCGGTGCCGACCACCACGCCGCCCGCGGGCGAGGCGAGGTAGAGCACTGCGGCAGCCACTTCTTCGGCCTCCGCGACACGGGCCGAGCGGGTTCTGCGTCCCCGATGAGGGGCAACGGCACGGCGAGTGCGGCCAGCGTGAAGATCAGTGTGGTCTGGACGCTGCCGAGGAGGACGAAGGCGCAGCGACGCCGCGCGGTGGCGAAGCGGGCGACGTCTGTAGTGCCCTGAGTCTTTATTTCACCATAGAAGTAGGCTGGGGCTCATGGCGCGTA
>CBFHCJ010000256.1:0-8771 GCA_965654005.1 uncultured Streptomyces sp.
GGGGAGCACACCCCGGCGCCGGTGGCACCGCATCAGGCGACGCGGCCGAGACCCTTCCGGTCACCGGGACCCGTCTGCGGTTCACATGGACGGCATGCCGGTCCCCGACGTCCCCGATCCGTCCATCGTGCCGTCCGTCGAGCCCATGCCCGTGTCCTTCATCGAGGCCATGACCTCCTGGATCTGCCCCGGCAGGACGACGAACTGCCGCATCATCCCCATGTCCTCGTGCTCGAGCATGTGGCAGTGGTAGACGTACTTGCCCGAGGTGTCGCCGAAGTACCCGGCGACCGTGACCAGTTCACCGGCGTGCGCGCGACCGGTCTCCTCCCACCCCGCCGCGGCGGGGGGGCCGGTGCCGGCACCGGTCCACTTCAGCGGGGTGGCCGTGCCGCAGCCGAGGCTCCCGTCGGCCATGCTGAAGGTCGTGAAGCCGGTGACGTCGTACTTCTGCCGGTCCAGCACCTGGAAGCTGGTCGTGTGAATGTGCATCGGGTGCGCCCAGCCGGACGGCGCCACGTGCAGGAAGCGCCACCGCTCCCAACTGCGGGCCCGGACGAAGAAGCGTACGGGGTCGTAGAAGTCCGACGCGGTACGGCGGTAGGTGGTGACGCTCCCGTCCTTCTCCGTCACCTGAACGATGCCGTCGGCCGGCAGCTTGTCGGGGACGTCCTCGGTCTTCTCCATCTCCCAGCACAGCGACTGGCCCGGACCCTGCGGAGTCAGGACCACGAGGCGGTCGGTGTGGTCCGGGAGGTTGCTTTCGGTGAGGCGCTTGAAGCTGCGCGAAAGCTGCTTGGGCAGTACGAAGGGGTCGCTCACCCGGGCGGAGGACACCCGGAACTCCATCACCTGCGGCCACGGTCCCGGATCCGGGTTGCCGTTGGTGTTGACCAGCCGCAGCCGTCTGCCCCGGAAGGCGGAGAAGTCGATCAGCAGGTCCGCGCGCTCCGCGGCGGCCAGGGTGACGCCGTCGTCGACGGGGACCGGCCGCGGCAGCAGCCCGCTGTCCGTGCCGATCTGGTAGACGCTGCCGGACGGCACGGGCTTTCCGTCCTCGTCGACGAGCGCGAGCTGGTACTGGCGGGTGTTGGCGCCGTTGACGACCCGGAAGCGGTACCAGCGCGACTCCACGTCGAGGTACGGCCAGATGGTGCCGTTGACCATGGTGAACGGGCCGGTGAAGCCGCGCAGCCACAGCAGCGGTTCGCTCTGGATGATCGTGGTCTTGTGCAGCAGCCGGCCGGTGAGGTTGCCGTCGGCGGCGGTCTCCAGGTTGCGGTCCGCCAGCATCAGCGGCACCTCGTACCGGCCGCTCGGCAGGCCCAGGGAGTCCTCTTCGTCGTCGCGGATCAGGTATATGCCCTGCAGCCCGGCCATCACGTTCCACCGGGTGACCGCCATGGCGTGGTCGTGGTAGAAGAGCATGGTCGCCGGCTGGTCGTTGAGGTACTCCGACAACTGCGCGGCGCCCGGCTCCAGAACGTTCTCCGCCCAGCCGTCGTTGCCGCTGCCGGTGATGGCCCCGTGCAGGTGTGTCGCGGTCCAAGGGCGCAGTTTCGCCACGTCCTCCATGGGCGCGACTCCGCCGAGCCCCGGCTGGTTCCACACGGCGGGGGTCTGGGTGGCGTTCGGCACCTGCACCGCCGTCAGCGGCATCGTGCCGGTCAGTCTGTTGACCCAGGCGACGCGCAGCCGCTCGCCCCTGCGGACGTTGATGGTCGGTCCCGGTATCTGCCCCCCGTACGCCCACACGGTCGTCGGCGGAAGCTGGGAGTGCAGGGAGACCGTCGCGGTGCGCATCTCCACCGTGAGGGCCCTGACGCCATCGGCACCGCGCGTCGTGTGGGCGGTCGGCGGGATGGCCAGTGGGTCCAGGAAGGGCGTCAGCTCCTTCACGGGCGGCTTCGTGCCGCCCGTTCGGGGCGCCGGGCGCGAAGCACCTGCGGCCGAAGCCGCCGCCGTGCCCGCGTCCGCCGTGCCCGCGTCCGCCGTGCCCGCGTCCGCCGAGGCGGCGGCCGCTTCCACAACGCTGGTTCCCGCAGTGGGCGGAGTCGCGGCCGAGGCGGAGCCCGCGGACGTGGCCACCGTGACGCCGGCGGCAGCGGCGGTGAGCAACGTCCGGCGCCGGAGCGCGGGACGTGGTGAGTCTGTTGTCGCGTCCTCCGTGTCGTCGATCCCGTTTCTGTGATCTGTCTGACCGTCGTGCATGTACAAGTCAACCCCCTGACAGTTGTGATGGGTGACGCGTTGGTTGCTGATGGTAACGAGGGGCATGGGGGAGGTAGCACTCCGGCCCCCGGTACCGCGCTTTCGGCGGGCGGCTCAGCGCGCCGAGCGGTCGAATTCCCGGCCGTGGTGGCCGGGACGGTGGATGGGGCCGGAGCTGGTGACCGAGGATCCGGCGTCGGACGCCAGACGGACGGCCTCGGCCACGGCGGCCAGCGGGATCAGCGCCAGCAGCATGAATGCCACGTGGTACGGCGCCGCCGGCCCCCGCAGGCCGACGAGTGAGGAGAGCGGGCCGGCGACCTGCAGGGCGAGTGCCGCGAAGGTCACGCCCATACCGGTTGCCAGCTGCTGGACGGTGCTGGACAGGGCGTTGGCAGTACTGGTCCTGTCCGCTTCGATGTCCGCGAAGGCGATCGTGGTGTAGCCGCTCAGCGAGATGGATCGGCAGACCCCGCCGAGGAACAGCGCGGCGACCACGGCCGCCATCGGTGTGCGGGGGCCGATCAGACCGCACAGTACGAAAGTGACCGCTGTCGCCGCCCCGTTGACCAGCAGCACCCTACGGAAACCGAAGCGCCGCAACAACGGGGTGGTGAACGGTTTGACGGCGATGTTGCCGGCGAAGACGCTGATGAGCGCCAGACCCGACGCGGCGGGGCTCCAGCCGAAGGCCCCCTGGAACATCAGCGGCAGCAGGAAGGGCACCGCGCTGATCGCGGCGCGGAACAGCGCCCCGCCCGCGTTCGAGACGAGGAAGGTCGGCACCCGCAGGGTCCGCAGATCGATCAGCGGATACCTGGCGCGCAGCAGATGACGGGCGGCCAGCGCGCACAGCAGCGTCCCTGCCGCTGTCGCGCCGCCCGCCGCGGCCCACTCGGGCGGCTGTCCGCCGAGGAGCTCCATGCCGTAGACCAGCGCGGCGACCCCCGACCCGCCGAGCACGAAGCCCACCAGGTCCAGCGGCGGCCGGTCCGCCTCCCGCAGCCCGCCGGGCACGATCCGCAGCGCGAGTACGAGGGCCAGCGCGCCGAGCGGCACGTTGACCAGGAAGATCCAGCGCCAGGAGGCGTAGGTGGTGAACAGGCCGCCGAGCACGGGCGCCAGCACGGGGGCGATCAGACCCGGCCAGGTGAGGTAGGCCACCGCGCGCAGCAGGTCCGACTTGCGGGTGCCGCGCAGCACCACCAGCCGACCGACGGGGACCATCATCGCACCGCCCGCGCCCTGCAGGACCCGCGTGGCGACCAGTACCGGCAAGCTGGTGGCGGCGGCGCACAGCAACGACGCCACGGTGAACAGCCCGATGGCCCAGGTGAAGACCCGACGGGCGCCGTACCGGTCCGCGGCCCACCCGCTGACCGGGATCAGCACGGCGACGGTGACGAGGTAGGCGGTCATGGCGACGCCGACGTCGACCGGGCGTACGTGCAGTGACGCGGCCATGTCCGGCGCCGCGGTGGAGATGATCGTGCCGTCCAGGAACTCCATGAAGAAGGCCCCGGCCACCAACAGGGCCGCTGCCCTGCCGCTTTGTGCGCGCATCCGCGCATCCCTCCACTGCGTGCGCGCCGGGTCGGGCCCCCGTCGGCGTGGGGACCCGACCCGGCTGATGAATCGTCAGTTACTGCTGGGTAGCAGCCGCGTGGACGGCGTGGCCACCGAACTGCTGCCGCATCGCCGCGAGTGCCTTCAGCTGGGCGGCGTCGGGCTTGCGGGAGGCGAAGCGGGCGTAGAGCGCGGCGGTCATGGCGGGCGCGGAGACCGCGAGGCGCACGGCCTCCTCGACCGTCCAGCGGCCCTCCCCGGAGTCGTCCACCCGGCCGGACAGAGCGGCCAGTTCGGGATCCGCCTCCAAGGCCCGCACCTGCAGGTCGAGGAGCCAGGAGCGCACGACCGTGCCGTGCCGCCAGGAGGCTAGCACCTTCGGCACGTCGGGCACGTACTCGCTGGCCGCCATCAGCTCGTACCCCTCGGCGAGGGCCTGCATCATGCCGTACTCGATGCCGTTGTGGACCATCTTGGTGTAGTGGCCCGCGCCCACCGGACCGGCGTGGCAGATGCCGTCCTCCTCCGGGGCCAGCGACTGAAGCAGCGGCCAGACCCGCTGCACGTGCTCGTCCTCGCCGCCGCACATCACGGCGTAGCCGTTCTCCCGGCCCCAGACGCCGCCGCTTACACCGCAGTCGACGTAGCCGATGCCGTGCTCGGCGAGCAGCGCGGCGTGCTCGGTGTCGTCGCTGAAGCGGGAGTTGCCGCCCTCGACGACCACGTCGCCGGGGGACAGCAGCTCCGACAGCCGACGCAGCGCGTCACGGGTCGGGTCGCCCGCCGGGAGCATCAGCCACACCACACGCGGGCCGGCCAGCTTGCCGACCAGCTCCTCGAGGGAGTTCACGTCGCGGTCGGGAGAGGTGCGGCTGTAGCCGACCACCTCATGCCCGCGGTCGCGCCAGCGCGCCGCCATGTTGCCGCCCATGCGGCCCAGTCCGACGATTCCTACCTGCATTGGCTCAGTCCTTCGCGTTGTACGGGTGCGGGGGCTCGTGGATGCCCGCGGGGTCTGTCGTGTCAGGAGCGGGCGCGGTGCGCAGCAGCTCCAGGACGACGCTGTTGTCGTAGTCGCCCAGGCCCTGGGCCTCGACGGCCGCGTACAGATGGGTGACGGTGTCGGCGAGCGGGAGCGAGACCTGCTCGTCGTCGGCGCTGTCCAGGACGAAACCGAGGTCCTTCAGCAGGTAGCGCGCGGGCCCGGAGGGAGTGAAGTCGCTTTTGGCGAGGTGGTGGTGTTTCTGGGCGAGCACCTCCGAGCGGGCGAGGCCGCCGGCCAGCACGTCCAGCAGCGCCTCGGTGTCCAGCCCGCCGCCCTCGGCGAGCAGCACCGCCTCGGCGAGGGAGACGAGGGTCCCGGCGACGACGAGTTGGTTGCACGCCTTGGTGAGCGAACCGGCGCCGACACCGCCCATGCGGCGCACCGTCCCGCCCATGGCCTTCAGGTACGGCAGAACCCTGTCGTAGGCGGCCGGGTCGGCGCCCGCCATGATCGACAAGGTGCCCTGCACGGCGCCGGTCACGCCCCCGCTGACGGGGGCGTCGACGACCGTGACGCCGCGAGCGGTCAGCTCCTCGGCGAGGGCGCGGACCCGGACGGGGGAGACGGTGCCCATCACGACCAGGGTGTCCATGGCCCGCTCACCCGGGGCGAGCAGGCCGTCCGGGGCCTGGAGCAACGCTTCGACCTGCGGGAGGTCGGGCAGCATGGTGACGACCACCGGCGCGGTGGCGGCCACCTCAGCCGGATCGGCGGCCATCCGGCAGCCGGCGGCGCCGGCCGTTTTCAGCGCCGGACGGCTGCGGTTCCAGGCGACGACGTCGAACCCGGCCCTGGCGAGGTTGGTCGCCATCGGCAGGCCCATCCCCCCGAGCCCGAGGAAGCCGACCGTCTTGGGTGCGACCGTCACGAGGAGGCTCCCTGCCGGGCCGTGCCACGGACAGCCAGCGCGTCCAGCCGTTCCTTGACGGCGGCCAGGTCCAGGGCGTCGCGGTTGACCACGAAGCGGGGTGCGCGTCCTTCGGCGATGTCCAGGATCGCCCGCACCGCGCTGCCGCCGTTGCCGGCCGACATCTCGTCCGTCCAGGCCAGCGCGTGCGGGCTCAGGATGACGTTCTCCATGGTCAGCAGCGGGTTGTCCGCGGCGGGCGGCTCGCTTTCGAAGACGTCGAGGCCCGCGGCGCGGAGACGGCCCACGCGCAGCGCCTCGATCAACGCCGTCTCGTCCACGATGGGGCCGCGCGCGACGTTGAGCAGGACGGCCGAGGGCTTCATCAGGGCGAGTCGGCGGGCGTTGACCAGGTGCCGGGTCTCCTCCGTCAGCGCGCACATCACGATCACGGCGTCGGCTTCGGCCATCACCGTGTCGACGTCCGTCAGCCGGGCACCGAGCCGCTCCGCGGTGGCAGGCGGGCAGTACGGGTCGTAGGCGACGATCTCGACCCCGAACGGGCGGAGCAGTTCCACCAGGTCGCCGGCGGTGTTGCCGAGCCCGAGCAGGCCGATGCGGCGGCCGGTCAGGCCCTGGCCCATCCACTGCTCTTTCTCGGCCCAGCGTCCCTCGCGCACCAGCCGGTCCTTGGCGACCAGGTTGTGCTGGACGGCCAGCAGCAGGGCGAGCGCGGCGGTGGCGACGGGGCGGCGGGCGCCGTCGGGGGTGATGGTGACCAGGGCGCCATGCCGGCTGCAGGCATCGAGGTCGACCGTGTCGTAGCCGACTCCGAAGCGGGCGAAGAGCAGGGGCGGCCGGGTGGCTCCGGCGAAGGTGCGCTCGGTGACGGCGGGCGCGGCGAACAGCACGGCGTCCAGTCCGTCGACGTCGGCGGCGAGGAGTTCGTCGGTGGTGCGCGGCAGGTAGTGCCAGTCGACGCCGGCGGCGTCGAGTTCGCCGAGGCGGATGTCGCCCCAGACGTTGCGTCCGTCGGCGTCGAGGAAGTCCCTGCTGACGCCGACGCGGATGTCACCGCTCCCCATCACAGCACCGCCACCGGGTTGACCGGCGAGCCGGTGCCGTTGGGGACGTTCAGCGGGGCCACGGTGAACATGAACTCGTAGCGGCCCGCCTCCGCGCAGGCCGCGGAGAGCGCCTCGAGGTCGAGGTTGTCCAGCAGCGGCACGCCCATCGCGGTGAGGGCGAGCGCGTGGATGGGGGAGGACACCCCCTCGACCGGGGAGGGCCGCACGTCGCTGTCGCCGTCGCCGCCGAGCAGGGCGATTCCCCGCTCGGCCAGCAGCGGCATGACGTCCACGTGGAAGCCCGCGCTGGCGTTGTCCGGGTTCCAGGCGCCGAGCTCCCGGCGGCGGCGGAAGTGGCCGGAGCGCAGCAGCACCGCGTCACCCTCGCCGATCGTCACCCCGAGCGCCTTCTCGGCGGCGAGCACGTCGTCGGCGTGCACGGCCTTGCCGGGCTCCAGCCAGTCGGTGCCGAGGACGGCGGGCATGTCGATCAGGACGCCCTTGGTCACCAGGGGGCCGAGCGAGGAGACGGCGCCGAAGTGCGCGCCCTTGGCGTCGACGACCTCGGATGCGGTGTTGCCGTCGTACAGCTGCCCCTGGTAGGCGATGTGGGACAGCGCGTCGAGGTGGCTGACGCCCTTGCCGTGGTAGTCCACGGCGATGAAGTCCTTGTGGCAGGTGGGCTCGGGGGCCTCGATGTCGCCCAGCTCGGACATGTAGTGCAGGGCCGGCTTGCCGTTGTCCGGGCCGGGCACCGTGTTCCACGGCAGGGCCGTCGGGACGACGGTTCCGGTGCGCACCAGCGCTGTGGCTCGCTGGACGTGCTCGGCGGTCACCCGGTTCCAGGCGCCCCGGTCCGCGGGGGTCCAGCGCCCCCAGGTCTTGAGGGTGTCGAAGAGGGCGTCGAACTCCGCCCGTGTCACGGACGGCCCGTTGCCGGAGAGGGCGGCGGAACCGGGGTGCGGGGAATCATGCGGACTGCTGGTCATGTGAGGTCAGGGCTCCATGGCTCGGAGGGTGTCGTCGGCCGGCCCGAGGGCACGCTACGGTCGACAGGTCCGGGAGGACCCGGAGATCTCGACGGCAGAAGGCTGCGCCGACGGCATTGTCGTTCGGGGACACACGAGGGACAATAACAACATGATGAACGACGAACAGCATGATGGGCGGAGTTACTGGTGAGCGCAAGTGATCCGGGAAGTCTCGTTCCTGCCGTGACACGGGCTGTGGCGATCCTCGACACGCTCGGTGAGGCGGAGGGCCGCCCTCTGTCGGTCAGTGAGATGGCGCGTGAGCTGGGGCTGCCCAAGTCGTCCACGGGGAATCTGTGCGCCTCCCTGGAGGCGGCGGGCATGATCACGCGCAGCGGCACGGGCTTCACCCTCGGGCGCAAGCTGGTGGAGCTGGGCGGCCGATACCTGGCCACGGTGGATCAGCTGCGCGACTTCTACGAGCTGTGCCGCCGCAGCACACACATCTCCCGCGAGACCGCGAGGGTCGCCGTACTGGACGGCCTGGACGTGCTCTACCTGGGCCGATACGACGGCACGCAGCCGCTGCGGCTGACCGCCAACATCGGCGACCGCTTCCCCGCCAACTGCACCGCGACCGGCAAGGCCATCCTGGCGGCCCTCGATCCGGCGGTGGCCGAGGACCGGCTGCGGGGCCGCACCCTGCCCGCCCTGAGTGAACGGTCCATCACCTCGGTGCCCGCCCTGCTGGCCGATCTGGAACGCACCCGGGAGCAGGGCTACGCGGTCGACGACGAGGAGACCACGGCCGGCATCCTCTGCCTGTCCGTACCGGTCAAGGGGTTCCGCACCGACTCCGCACCGTTCGCGATCAGCGTCACCGTGCTCAAGGCGCGCCTCGACGACGAGTTCCGCGAGGCACTGCTGAAGGACCTGCGCGCCATCGCGGAAGGGCTGGAGAACCCGATGCTGCCGCAGGGGGCACCCACCGGCACGAGGTGAAAACACATCCCGGATTCGCAACCACGGCGGCCGTACGGTGAGATCTCCGTACGGCCGCCGTA
>CBFHCJ010000257.1:0-8768 GCA_965654005.1 uncultured Streptomyces sp.
GGAAGCGGGCACCACCGAGCGAGGCCGCTGAGCCGCCGCACCCGGGCGGCCCGAGGAACGTGCGTCCAGATTTTCTCTACGAGGTTCAAGGCGGGCCCCGCCCGCCAGGGCTGGCCGCCGTCGCCGACAGACCCGCCGTTCACTCCCCGGGATCAGGTGCTACCGGAGGCTGAGCCGCCGGGGCGGTCGGGCGGCGGGAGCGGCAACCGGCCAGCTCGCTGGGCTGACCGGAATCGGGCTCCTGGCAGAGCAAGTTGTCGCCAACGACCGTCCTACGGCCGGATCGCAGGCACAGGGCCGACCAGGGGGCCGACCCTCAACATCCGTCGCCGGGCTCACCGAGGGCGGTGGCCGACGTCGCCTCCGGCGGGGAGCAAAGCTCCCGGCCCGACTCCCGCGCTGCCAGACTGGCCGAGCCCCGCCGCACGCTGAGCGAGGGCCTACCCGGCGGCCGACCGCCGAGCCACCGGAAGACGCCCGGCCTGCCTGATGGTCAAGCCCGTTCACCCTGTGAGGGCCGAGGGGTGAAATTCCCCTCGGCTACTCGGCGGCCAGAACACCATCGCCATGAGTAAGGCCCGCACGTGAAGGCCGGTCCCCGCCGAGCTGACGAGGACGACGGAGCCTCGATCGGCCGCGCCCGGCAGGGACGGGAACCGGGTGGGTCAGCGCGGTGCGGCGCCTGGGCGAGCAGGGCGGGTCACGTCTGCCGCCAGGCTCGCCAGGGGCGGGTGATGATCTCCCGGTAGGTGTGGTGGGACGGGTTCTGGCCGCAGTGCCGCAGTACCCAGTCCTGCGGTTCGGCGAAGTCCTCGCTTGTCGGTGAGGTCTCTCCGTCCACGACGCACTGCATCGCGTACAGGACCGGCTCCGCGTCCGGTTCGCGGTCGGGCTGGAGAGTCCAGGTCTCGTAGCGCAGGACCGAGCGAGGGGTCACCGTCCCCACCTCCGATTGGCCACGGCCACCTTCGCGCTCAATTCCTCGCCCGGGGCCGGCGGACGTACATCCTCGGGCGGTACGTCCCACTCCCGGCCACCGCACGGCGGCCGAAGCTGCACATACGTCCCCACATGCCCCATCACCACGCCCACCTTGCCGTTCCGCCGGTCGACCATCACGGCACCCACACCGGGCGAGGCGGTGTGTCGGTCCGCGTCAGGTTTGCGGTCCGTCATCGTGACCACCCCGGCGAGGCGGACCGCGACCAGGCATCCAGTCGCAGGAAGGGAACACAAGTGGTCGCGCTCTTTCGCACGTTGACACTCCTCGACGGCGTGGACCGTGCCCCCGGGCGTATCGGTGCCACAGGGTCGACCCCGATCCTCACGCCGGTCACCGGGACGAAGGAACCTCCACCAAACCCCACTCCGGGACGTCCCGCACCATGTAGAACGTCCCTGGTGCCGTCCTGAGACGAAAGGGGAGACTCGTGCCGAACGAGAGACTACGAGCCGTCATGGCGGCCGGAGGCTGGACGTACGCGACCCTTGCTCAGGAGGTTGAGGTCGACCCCAAGTCGGTCGAGCGCTGGGTGAACCTCGGGCGCATCCCACGTCGTGCCACAGCCCTGCATGCGGCCAAGGCCCTGGGAGAAGACGTGCACGCACTCTGGCCGGCACTCCGCCAAGCCCGCCCCGCCCGCGCCATCAGTCCTGAGTTGGTGGCGCTTTACGAACAGCGGGCCGACGTCCCCGTTTCGGCGTTCACCGACCTCCTCGCTCAGGCCCGGGAACGGATCGACATCCTCGTCTACGCGGCCGTCTTCCTCCACGAGGCATACCCCCGGCTGAACGAACTCCTCACCGAACGCGGCTCCGAAGGCTGCACCGTCCGCATCGCGATCGGGGACCCCGACAGCGATAATGTCCAAGCCCGTGGCCAGGAGGAGCGGTTCGGCCACGGCATCGAATCCCGCTGCCGCCTCGCCCTCATGCACTACAGGCCACTCGCCGCCACCCCCGGCATCGAAGTCCGCACCCACGGCACCACGCTCTACAACTCTCTCTACCGCGCCGACGACCAGCAACTCGTCAACGCACACGTCTGGGGCGTCAACGCCTACGCCGCCCCCGTATGGCATCTTCGCCGACACGAGGAGAGCGGCATGTTCGACACCTACGCCGAGAGCTTCGACGCCGTGTGGACGACGGCAACCCCCATACGAGAGGAAGGCTGACCGTGGCCCGCACCGAGTACTACGACGACCCCACCGCACCCGAGCCGAACAACATGGTCGTCGCCGCCTCCGCCCTCGTCACCGACGACCACGGCCGCATCCTCCTCCAGCGCCGCCGCGACAACGACCTGTGGGCACTGCCCGGCGGCGGCATGGACCTCACCGACTCCCTGCCCGGCACGGCCATCCGCGAAGTCAAGGAAGAGACCGGCCTCGACGTCGAGATCACCGGCCTGGTCGGCACCTACACCGACCCGAAACACATCATCGCCTACACCGACGGCGAGGTCCGCCGCCAGTTCAACGTCTGCTTCACCGCCCGCATCACCGGCGGTCAGCTGGCTATCTCCGACGAGTCCACCGAACTCCGGTTTGTGCCGTCCGAAGAGATTGAGCAGTTGCCGATGCACCACACCCAACGGCTCAGGCTCCAGCACTTCCTGGAACACCGCGAGAAGCCGTACCTGGGCTGAACCGCCTGACGGCAGTAGCTGACGGCAACAACCCCGCACAACCACGGACACCCACGCACCTCACCGGACCAGAAAACCACGCTTGACCTGCGAAGAAGCAGGTAGAGGGGTCCGCGTAGCACACGTACTATGTCGTGGCGGGCGGCGTCCCGATCTTGGTTCATAATTCCTGTGGACCCGACGGCGAGGGGACTCCAGCAGGCGAAGCGACCGTCCATTTGGATCGGCCTGCGGCGCACGCGCTCATTACAATTAGGTCCGGGGATGAAGTCCTCAGCACTGAGCCTCGATCCACCGCGTGATGGGTGCCCTTTGAAGAGGCAGACGAAAAGAGGTGCCTGCTGACCTGGGATGATGGGAGTTCTCACGCTTCCAACAGGCCCAACCAGCAAGGCACCTCGTAAGTGAAATCTTCCCACAGCCCGGCGACGGTGTTCGCCGCGTTCGACGAACCGAATCTGATCGCCCATGCCGGGCTGGTCCCGGCTGTCCGGCTGGCCGAGCGGTGCGACCTGCCGCGGCTGGTCGCCGAGAAGGTCAAGCTGACCGGCGCGAGGAACGGCGCGGGCACGGCCGCGGACGCGAAGGCCATGTCCATCGTGGCCGGGATGGTCGCCGGCGCGGACAGCATCGACGACCTGGACGTCCTGCGCCACGGTGGCCTGCCCCGCGTGTTCGGCGGGGTGCGAGCTCCGTCCACGCTGGGCAGCTTCCTGCGTGCCTTCACCTGGGGACACGTGCGCCAGCTCCAGTCCGCGGCACGGGCGTTCACCTGCAACCTGGCCGCGCACACCGGTCTGGTGCCGAAGACGGACGAGGTGGTGTTCGTCGACATCGACTCCAAGGTCAAGCAGGTCTACGGGCCGGCCAAGCAGGGCGCCTCCTTCGGTTACACCAAGGTCCGCGGCCTGCACTTCCAGATCGTCACGGTCAAGACATCCACCTGCGCGCCGGTTATCGTCGCCACCAGACTGCGCAAGGGCTCGGCAGGCTCCGGCAAGGGAGCGGCGAGCCTGCTGCGCGAGGCCCTGGCCACGGTGCGGGCGATGGGCATCACCGCGCAGATCATCGTGCGCGCCGACTCCGCGTACTTCTCTCACAAGGTCGTCGATGCCTGTCGCTCGTCCGGCGTCCGTTTCTCCCTGGCGGTCGCGGTCGGGAAGACGGTCCGCGAGGCCATCGTGAACATCGGCGAGGACGCCTGGACGCCGATCGAGTACACCGACGCCATCTGGGATGACGAGGAGGAACACTGGGTCTCCGACGCAGAGATCGCCGAGATCCCCTTCACCGCGTTCACCAGCAAGAAGAAGCAGTTCCACACCACGGCCCGACTCATCGTGCGGCGCGTGAAACGCCGCAACCCCAAGAGCGTCCCTGAAGGCCAGGCCGAGCTGTTCGGCGTCTGGCGCCACCACGTCATCTTCACCGACAGCCGCTTCACCCTCGTCCAGGCCGAGCCGATGCACCGCGAACACGCCCAGGTCGAGCAAGTCTTCGCCGACCTGGAGGACTCCGCGCTCGGCCACCTTCCCTCGGGGAAGTTCACCGCGAACGCCGCCTGGCTGACCCTGGCCGCCACCGCCTACAACCTCACCCGAGCCGCCGGCCACCTCGCCTCCGCCTTCCACGCCAGGGCACGCACCGGCACCATCCGCCGCCACCTGATCAACATCCCGGCTCGGATCGCCACCGGCGCCCGCCGCGTCACCCTGCACCTGCCGCAACGCTGGCGCTGGGAAGCCGACTTCACCGACCTGTGGATGGCCACCGGACAGCGCATGACCACCTGACCCACGCGACCGCACCGACCGCCCACGACCAGGAAGACCTCGGAGACCCCGTACCGGACGGCCACCCGGCACAACGTGCTGCCCGCACTCGAAGTAACCACCGGAGCCCCGCCGGAGATCGAAGATCAGAATTCACGCGGTGGATCGAGGCTGAGCAATTTGGCGGAGTAGGGAATCCGGAGAATGGAGTGTCGACGTTCGATCCGGCGACGCTTTCTCCCACGACGATTAACGTCCGGATTCCGCTGCCCAATCCGGAAGCCGCCATGGCCTATGCCGAGGTTCAGATGGCAAAGACGGCTAGAGGTGTCTATCCAAGCTACGACCTAGAAGATCAGAGTTGCGTCACCTACTGCGCACAAGTGCTGAGAGCTGGTGGTATTTCCGATATTCCCTTGGATACCAACAGTGCGCTCAGGTGGCTAATCAGACGTCATGGGTAGTACTGTGCAGCCGCAGCTATCACGTAGGCCCACAGGTCAGGGAGGTTGGGCATGGCATGGCCGGAGGGATGGGACTGGCTCGATGAGCTGCCCATTTGGGAGCCGCCCGAGGAGTTGCGTGGGCCGGTGAGACCCGTCGCGGTTAACCTCGCGATCATGATGTTGTCGTGCGACATTTTGAGCAACGAAGTCCGTGCACTTGTGGGCGGCTTCGTCGCCGAGTATTCACTGTATAATCTGTGGTTTCTTCGTGATGCGAAAACGTCAGGAAGGGATACGCGAGAGCTGGCTCGGTTTTCTGGCCTTGCTCGCGAGCAAACTCGGCTCGTATATGAGTCTTGGCGGAAATTTCAGGATGCCACTTCGAGTCAGGGTGAAGATTCGGAAGTTCGCAAGTCGATCCAGCTGCGAAGTCAAGAGCTTTCTGAAGCTCTAAGCCGTGCTGTGGATGTCTTTCGGGATACCAAGAGTTCGCTGTAGTAGGGTGCTCTGCTCACTGCGCTTTTGTCTGCGTGCCTCTTGGTTGGCGATCTGGGGCGTCTTCTTAAGAAAGGCTGTGGCCCCGCCGGAGTTCCTTTGCGGTGGGGCCACAGGCTTGACTGACGGCAGTAGTTGACGGCAACGTCAGCGGACGGGTGCTGTACCAGGCGGCGGATCGTCTCCGTCGTCGGCCCGGTCGCCGAGCGCGCGTCCGAGGAGGTCGATGGCCTGGCGCTGGAGTCGGAGGCGGACGTGGGCGTACACCGTCGCGGTCACCCCGATGTGCGCGTGTCCCAGGAGCTCCTTGATGACGACGAGTTCGACGCCCTGCTCCAGGAGCAGAGTGGCCGTCGAGTGGCGGAGATCGTGAAACCGGATCGGCCGCAGGCGGGCTTCGCGGAGCAGGGCGTTGAAGTGCCGGGTGAGCGTGGCGGGCTCGATCGGGTGCCCGTCCGGCCGCGTGAAGACGTGCCCGCTGACCTGCCGCACCGAGCCCGCCCGGTCTCGCTCCCTGGCCTGCCGCTCGCGGTGTGCGCGAAGCGAGGTGACGCAGGAGGCCAGCAGAGCGATGCGCCGTTCGGAGCTGATGGTCTTGGTCGGCAGTGTGGTCAGGCCGCTGCTGGCGGTGCGCTGGAGGGTGCGGCGGATGCTGGCGGTGCCGCTGTCGAGGTCGAGGTCTTCCCAGCGCAGGCCGAGGAGTTCGCCCTTGCGCAGCCCGGTGCGTAGGGCGAGCTCGAACAGCGCGGCGAGCCGGTGCCCGTGTGCGGCGGCGAGGAACTGCCGCGCTTCGTCGGTGGTGAGGGGGTTGAAGCGGCGGGGGCGGGGTGTGCCGGTGCGGACGTTGCGGGCGACGTTGCGGGGGATCTCCTCTTCGCGGACGGCGTGTTCCAGGGCGGATTTGAGTACGGAGTGGATGTAGGCGAGTGTGAGCGGGGAGAGTCGCTTGCGGCAGCACTTGCCGATGGCGCAGCAGCGCGGGTGGCGGCTGGCCTGGGCGTTGGGGTCGCGTCCGGCGTCGATGCCGCGTGCGCAGCACTGGCAGACGGTCCGCAGTTCGTTGAGCCAGGTGCGGATGTCCTTTGCGGTGAGCTTGGCGAGCTTCTTCCGGCCGAGGCCGGGGATGAGGTACTGCTCGACGATGGCGGTGTAGCGAGTGTGGGTCGTCTCGCGGAGCTGGTGGACGGCGACGTTCTCCAGCCAGTACGTCAGGTACGCGGCGAGGCTGCCCTGGGCGGTGACGACGGGGACACCGCGGTTGCTGGCAGCGATCTTCTCGGTCAGCTTGGCCAGCGCCTCCTTACGCGAGCTGCCGTAGACGCGGATGCGCTTGCGGGTGTTGCCGGGGGCGAGGACGTATCCGGCGGCTTCCCAGCGGCTGTCCTTGCGCTGGTAGACGGTTCCGTCGCCGTTGGCGCGCACGCGGCGGGAGGGGCTGGTGTCTCGGGGTGTGGTCATCAGGCGGCGGCTTCCTGGTCGAGGCGGGCGCGGATGAAGTCGGCGAGGGCATGAACAGGGATGCGGCGGGCGCGGCCGAGGGTGATGGAGGCGAGCTGGCGGGTGCGGAGCAGGTCGTAGACGGCGGAGCGGCCGAGTTGGAGGCGGGCCATGACCTGGGGAACCGTCAGCAGTTCCTCCGGCGTGCTCGGCCCCTGGTGGGGCGCGGCGGGTGCATGCATCAGCAGCCCCCTTCGGCGATGAACTGCCGTGCGAGTTCTCTGCGGTGCCAGACGGCGGCTGCGAGGAGCGCGGCGCCGGGGCTGTAGCCGGTGCCGAGGTAGGCCCAGTGGCCGACGACGAGCGTCGTGCCCAAGTCGGGCTCGGGCAGGCCGGCGTGGACGCGGGCCTGCTCGGTGCGCCAGGCGCGGCGGGCGGCGCGGAGGGCGCCGAGGGTGGTGGAGTAGGAGCGGGACTTGGTGGAGAAGTGACCCCGGAAACCGAGCATGTGCGCCCACTTCCAGAGCTTGAGATGGGCGAACTCCGGCAGCCTGCCCAGCTCCCAGCAGGTGCGGATCATCTGCCGCACGTGCCGGGCGACGCCGAGGCGTTGGAGGGGCCGGGCCTGGCCGGTGCCGCCGCAGTCGGTGCAGGGGAGCGGGGTGCCGTGGGGCAGGAGGGTGGCTCCGCGGCCCTGGCAGGGGCGGCAGTACAAGGTGCGGTCGAGGGTGCCGGAGGCGTCGGCGGACTTGGTGGCGTACTTGGCCACATAGGCAGCCACGGCCTGGTCGGTCAGTTCGGTATCGGTGCCGAAGGCGGCGATCTCGCGTACATCGAGCTGCTGGCCCCAGGCGAGTTCGCGTTCCCCGACCGCGTCCGACTCGACCATGACGCGGACCCGGGCGGCAGCGGCGCGGATGGCGTCGGTGAGCACGGTGACAGTGGCGTACGGCGGTGGGGGCTGGGTGCTGCCGTCGGGGCCGTCGAGGCGGATGACAGCGTGGAAGTGGACCAGGCCGCGCTTCTGGTACTCGGCGACTTTGGCGAAGGAGACCCGCAGGACGGCGCGGGCGGCCTTCTGGGTCATGCCGAGCCGAGCGGCGATCTCACGGCGCAGGTAGATCGTGAAACGGGCCCAGAGTGTGGAGGCGTGGGCGTTGAACAGGACTGCGCCCGCGTAGTCGTACGTCGCCGGGGTCAGCGGCGTACCCAACAGGGCGTCCGTGGGTTCATGGCGAAAGCCGCAGCGGCAGGGCCGGACCTCGCCGCCCGGGGAGGTGGGGCGATTGTGGACGGGGCCGAAGGAGGGGGCGGTGAGGGTGGCGAAGACGCGGGGGTGGCTGCGGACGGTGTCGGGGACGGTCTTGCCGCTGGACAGGCCGGAGCGGATGAGGTGGTAGGTGTCGGCGGCGTAGAGGCGGGAGCAGGCCGGGCAGCGGGAGGCGCGGCGATTGCCGCACGCGGTGAGCAGGCTGCCCGTGGGTTCGCCGGAGGCGGTGTAGGAGCGCAGCGCTTCACCGGTTGTGGCGTCGACCGTGGTGGTGTGGCCGGTCAGGCGTACGGGTTCGGTGCAGCCGCCGAGACGTTCGATCTGCTGCTGTGCGCGGTCGAATTCGGGGTGGTTGACCAGGTGGAGCGGGTCCCGCACGGCGGGGCTTGCCACGTGGCGCAGGTCCAGGGTGACCATTCGGGGCGTGTCCCTTCTGTCGGGTGGTTGGCTCCGAGCAGCAACCAGCCGGGCTGGAAGGCGTGTTGGTGCTGGTCGGGGCATGACGAACCAGGCCCATGGCGGGCGTGGGTTCAGCGAGGGGATGCGGGCGGCGCGGGCGCGGGGCTCAGAGCTGAGCGAGTGCGGCGGTGGCCACCGGTAGGGCGACGCCCATGCGCGTTCCCAGGTGGGCGGCGGTGATCGGTGTTCCGTGCTCGGCGTGGTGGGTGTCCGCGATGCGCCGGGCCGAGTCCAGCAGG
>CBFHCJ010000258.1:0-8763 GCA_965654005.1 uncultured Streptomyces sp.
CCAGCAGAACCTGTTCGACACCCTCGTACACAACGCCCGCTCCCACTGAGCAGTCCGTCGCTGCCCTTCCTCAAGCTGATCCTTCCCGGGGTCGGCCACTGGATCCAGCAGGAACGCCCCGAGGAAATCACCAAGATCCTGCTGGATTTCCTTGCCGAACGCGACCGAACGACGCGGTGACCGAGACCGCTGCGACGCGGGATGGACGGCAGGGCGACGGCACGTCATGCCCAATTCCCTCGCCACGCAGGACGGCCCGGCCCGCCGCAACCGGGCTGTCCTACACCCTGCAGAGCGGTCACGAGACCGTCATGCCCGGTCCTGGGCGCATCGAGCAGCGACTGGGCCGCCGCGCCGCCCGGCGCGGTGCGGCGGCCAAGTCGTGTCTTTCAGCTCGTCGCAGCTGGATGGTTCTCGATCCACGCCAGCCGACCGAGGTCGTGTCCTTTCACCTTCGGCATCCCAGGCCGTGCGGTCGTCAGCGCTCTCCGCACGGCCGGAAGCACCGTTCTGCGGTGCGTCACCTCGCCCGACGAGGCGAGTCCGCATTGCGTCATCTCGGGCGACGAGGCGCGTCGGGCGGCTGAATCCGGTGTCGACGCGCGTCGGGCGGCTGAATCCGGTGTCGACGCGTTGACCGTGCAGGCTCTGGCCGCCGGCGGGCACTCGGCCACGCTCACTCCCGCGCTCTCTCCGGCTGCCCGACCTGATCGCCGCAGTCCGCCGCGCCGTCACCCTGCCCGTCATCGCCACCGGCGGAATCGCCACCGCCGCCGACGTGGCGACCGTGCTGCGCGTAGGCGCGGAAGCCGCCATGGCAGGCACCGTTCTGCTGCGTACGTCTGCACCGCACAAGGCAGCTCTGGCCGATCCGGCCTTCGACGCGACGACCGTCACCCGCGCCTTCACGTGACGGCCCGCACGCGCTCTGCGCAACCACTTCACCGACCGATACGACACCATCGCCCCGGCCGGTCACCCCGCCCCGCACCACCTCACCGGCCCGCTCGGCAAGGCCGCCACCGCGGCAAGAAGGTGTTGGCCGACGCGGGCGTCGAGCCGCCGAAGACGTATGACGACCTGATGGCGGCCGTGAAGAAGCTCAAGGCGAAGGGGATCGTGCCCCTGTCCCTCGCGGCCAACTCCCTGTCCGCGACGAGGACCGCTCCGGCATCCCGGCCGCGGTGGCCGTCTGCGCAGCCGCCGACCTCACCGTCCTCGTCGTCGGCGACAGGCCGGGCATGTTCGGCATCGGAACCTCCGGCGAGGGCTGCGACGTGGAGGATCTGCGCCTGCCGGGTGTCCAGGAGGAGTTGGTCGAGGCAGTCCTCGCGACCGGGCAGCCGGTCGTGCTGATCGTCAACAGTGGCAGGCCCTATGCCGTGGGCCGGTTCGCCTCTGCCGCCGCGGCCATGGTTCAGGTCTTCCTGCCCGGCGAGGAGGGCGGCCGGGCCGTGGCCCGACTTCTGTCCGGGAAGGCCAACTTCAGCGGCAAACTGCCGGTGCAGATCCCCACTTCGCCGGGCGGCCAGCCGTACACCTACCTCCACCCGCCGCTCGGCGACCGGCAGAGCTTCCTGTCCAACCTCGATCCGACGCCCGCGTTCCCGTTCGGCCACGGGCTGTCCTACACCACCTTCGAGATCGACCTGTTGACCGTCGACCGCGAAGTAGTCCCGACCGGCGGTGAGTTCGCGGTTGCCGCGAGGGTGCGGAACACGGGCCCAGTCCCAGGCGTGGAAACGGTGCAGCTGTACGCCGTCGACCCGGTCGCCCAGGTCACCCGGCCGGTGCGTTTCCTGCTCGGCTTCACCAAGGTAGGCCTCGCCCCCGGCGAGGAGGCGACGGTCCGCTTCCGCGTCCACACCGACCGGCTGGCCTTCACCGGCCTGTACGGCCGGCGCATCGTCGAGCCCGGTGAGATCCTGCTGTACGCGGGCTTCTCCAGCCTCGAAACACCGGTGGGGGAGGCGATCCGGCTGGTCGGCGAGGAGCGGGACGCGACGGTCCTGAGCCGCCACGCGGTGCCCGTGACGGTCGAACGGGAGTGTGGCAGCGAGCAGTGCGCGAGCGAAGGGCCGTCGGCCGTTCGCCCCCTCTCACGTAGTGGGGACGCGGCGCCGCGAGGACGTAGAAGTCCGCAGTACCGGCTCTGTGGCGAGCTCGATGCGCGGTGACGCGGGCGGCCGGCCCTGGGCGAGTTCCAGGAGCACCCGTGTCGCCTCACGCCCCAGTTCCTCGAACGGCTGGCGCACCGCGCTCAGTGGCGGACAGGCCATGGCCGCCACCAGCGTGTCGTCGAAGGACATCACCGCCAGGTCGTCGGGGACGGCGAGTCCCTGGCGGCGGGCGGCTTCCAGTACGCCGAGGGCCTGCGCGTCGCTGGCCGCGAAGAGGGCCGTGGGTGCGTCGTCGGTCCGCAGGATCTGCACGCCGACGGCGAGCGCCTCGGCGTAGTCGAAGTCGGTCGAGCGGACACAGTGCTGCGCGAGACGCCTGCCTCACCGGCGACGCTTGTCAGCAGACCGTACTGCGCGTCCTGCCGGCCCTTGCCTCGACTTGTCACTCGACGCCCGTTCTCCTCGCCGAACACCCAATGCGCCAGATCGCAACGCGTCCCCGGCCAGAAACCTCGCCGCAACGTAACTGCGCGCGGCGGCCGGAGGCAAGACCGATGCGCGCCGCCTGACACCGCTCAATCGGTCGCCTTGGCGTCGAACACCTGACGGCGGTCGGCGTGCGAAACACTTACGGAAGCGGGCCGGTGACATGGCGGTGCCGCGTCCCGATACTGAGCCCTTTCCAAAGCATCGGCGACACCGATGGCTGGGCGGACAAGGCACACCGTGGCGCCGGGGGCACGGTCCGAACTCCCTACTGGGGCAGGTGGGGGTGGTGTGACCCCGTTTCGGGCTGCTCGTACCGGTCGCGGGCGGCAGTCTGGGGTGTAGATCGTCTGGCAGGGCGGTTTTGCCGATGAGTTCACCGTCCTCGAACGGTCTACCCAGCGACACGACCGTTCTCGACAGGAGTGCCATGTCCACCATCCAGCCAGTGATCATCACTGCCGACCAGGACGTCCTGCTCGGCCTCTATACGAAATTGTTCGGCGCCGAGGAGATCTTCCGGGTACCGGCGGAAGGCCCGGCCTTCTATCTCGGCTTGCGCATCGGCGACACCGACCTCGGGCTGGTGGCCAGGACGAACCCGGGGACCGGGGCGGCACCGCGGATCCTGCTCAGCATCGGTGTCGACGACGTCGACGAGACGCTCGGCCGGGTGACGGCGCTGGGCGGATCGGTCCGCAGCGGCCCCCACGACATGCCGTGGGGACAGCGTGTCGCCCACATCCAGGACCCCGACGGCAACCCGTTGAACCTCACCCAGCCGATCCCGGCTCAGTGACGCTGTCCCGGCTGCTTGTGCTGGTCGTGGGCTGCCTGCGGTAGAGATCAATTTCCTGTGGTGGCCTCGATGTTCGTCAGTACGAGCAGCGCGATGGAGGCCCGCCAGCCGGGACGGGTCCGAGAGGCCCGCTCCGATCCGGGTGATCGACAGAGAGGGCGTGTTGGTCGCGAAGACCGCCCGGGCGGGCACGGTGCGCTCCAACTACCGGAACAGTTCGGTCTTGGCGGAGAGCGACCTGCGACCGCTGCCCACTGGGCGGTGGTAACGGCTTTGAAGCGACCCTCCAGGTCCCAGCCGGTGGCCGCACGCACCTGGTCGATGGGTGACGCCGATGTGAACCGCGACCTTGCGCAGCCCCTCGCCCACATCCGACCTCGCGAGGACGCCCAGGCCAATGGTTCGCGCGCAGCCGGAGGTAGCCGTACAGACGCGGGCGCCGCGATCGGGCTGCCGCCCCATCGCCGCGCTCCTCAGCTGTGTCATAGGCGCTCACACACCGTGCCAGCAGCCATTGATCAATGTCCAATACCGAATTAGGCTTACATACAGACACCAGACTGATAAATGGCTGGACCGGGGGAGAGACGGGAGCCTCGTGGAACTGCGGCACATCAACGCCTTCCTCGCCGTAGCCGAGGAACTGCACTTCGGGCGCGCCGCCAAGCGCCTCCAGATGGCGCAGCCGCCGCTCAGTCAGCAGATTCGCCAACTCGAGAAGGAGTTGGGGGTCCAGCTCTTCGAGCGCAACACCCGCTCGGTGCGGCTCACCAGTGCCGGCCAGTCCTTCCTGGAGCCGGCCCGGACGGTCGTGGAAGACATCGACATCGCCACCCGCGCAGCCAAGGCGGCCGGCCGAGGCGAGTTCGGGCGCGTGAGGGTGGGCTTCGCCGGAGCCTCCAGCCACGAAACGCTGCCGTTGCTGACCCGGGCCGTCTCAGCCGCCCATCCGGGCATCGAGCTGATCCTGGAGGGGCAGACATACGCCAACGTCGCGCTGAGCCGCGTCGCAGAAGGTTCGCTGGACCTGGGCTTCGTGCGCCTGCCGGTAACGCAGCCGGGTGTGGAGGCACGGTTGATCGACGAGGAAGAGCTCATCTGCGCACTGCCGTCGGACCATCCGCTGGCGCGGCGCAAGCGCATTTCCATCACCGCCCTGGCCGAGGAACGCTTCGTGAGCTTCCCGGCCAATGCGGGTTCCTCGATCCGCGACGTCACCGTGCAGTCCTGCGAGAACGCGGGGTTCACTCCGCGAGTGGTGCAGGAGGCGCCGGACTCCCACACCATCCTGGCGCTGGTGGCCGCAGGTGTCGGTGTGACGCTCACCCTCACCTCCTGCCAGCACATCCAGCAGACAGGCTTGGTCTACCGCCCCCTGGCCGGGCGGCCCATCCGGCTTCGGGCTGCTCTGGCGTGGCGTACGGACAACCCTTCGGCTGCTCTGCGCAACGTCCTGGCCATCGCGAAAGAGGCGCTGCCCACTCCACCCGGCCTGGTCCACAGCGAGGATTGAGAAGAGTTCGATCTCAGTGGAGTACTAATTAGGTATTGGACCTTCTTAGTGGGTGGATGCCAGAGTCGGCGGGAATCCTTCTGCCTGCGAAAGGACGGCACATGCCCGACCAGCCCGCCGATGTCGTCATCTGCGAACCTCTGCGCACTCCGGTCGGACGGTTCGGCGGAGCCCTGTCGTCGCAGTCCCCGGCCGCTCTCGCGGCCCACGTCATCTCCGAGATCGTCCGTCGGACCCGGATCAGCCCGGAGCGGATCGACGAGGTGATTCTCGGGCACGCCTACCCGACCTCCGATGCACCGGCGATCGGGCGGGTGGCCGCCCTGGACGCCGGACTGCCGGACACCGTGTCCGGCGCGCAGATCGACCGCCGCTGCGGCTCGGGCCTGCAAGCCGTCCTCGACGCCGCAATGCAGATCCGGTGCGGCTTCAGCGAAGTGGTCATCGCGGGCGGAGTCGACGTCATGAGCGCGGCTCCCTTCTACACGCACGAAGGCCGCTGGGGTGTCAAGACCCCTGCCCTGCAATTTCATGACTCGCTGGCGCGCGGACGAGTCACCGCCGGCGGCGTCAACCATCCTGTGTCCGGCGGAATGATCGAGACCGCGGAGAACCTACGGCGTGAGTTCTCCATCAGCCGCGAGGACCAGGACGCCCTCGCCCTCCGCTCCCAGCGGCGTGCCGCACGTGCGATGGCAGCCGGACTGTTCCACGACGAGATCACTCCAGTCACCGTACGCACCAGGAAGGGCGAGACGATCGTCTCGGGCGACGAGCATGTGCGCCCCGACAGCACGGCGGAGCAACTCGCCGCTCTGCGGCCCATCATGCTGAACGCCGACTCCGGTGCGACGGTCACCGCGGGCAACGCCAGTGGTCAGAACGACGCGGCCGCCGCATGCCTGGTGACCAGCCGCGCCACAGCTGAACGACTCGGCCTGGCTCCCCTTGTCCGGCTGGTCTCCTTCGCGCGGGTCGGCGTTCCGGCGGAGACCATGGGGATCGGTCCCGTACAGGCCACCAGGACCGCCCTGGACAAGGCCGGACTCTCGCTGTCCGACATAGACCTCATAGAGCTCAACGAAGCCTTCGCCGCGCAGGTCCTGGCCTGCACACGTGCGCTGGGTCTGGGCGACGCTGATCATGAGCGGATCAATGTCAATGGCTCCGGAATCTCGCTCGGGCACCCGGTGGGCGCGACGGGAGCTCGCATACTCGCCACGCTGGCGCGGGAGATGCGCAGGCGGCAAGTGCGCTACGGGCTCGAGACGATGTGCATCGGAGGCGGCCAGGGCCTTGCCGCGGTGTTCGAGCGCCTCGCTGGCTGACGTCGACGCAACTACCGAAGACGAAGGGCCCTCTCCGTACCCGGCTCCAGAGCGGACGTTCGTTTGGCAGACCCAACACCGTACTCCGCGGCACTCCGCGCACACGAACCGATTCGTCAACCCGTCGCGTTCTTCACGAACTCCGTCTTGTATGTCTTGCTCAGGTCCACATGGGCGTTCTCGAGATCGGGGTCGGACGCCCTAAGAACCTTCTCGACGGTTTCGGGGCCGTCCGCGGGCATCACGCCGTCGCTCGTGAACATGGGCAGCGCGTGCTGTATCGCTGCGGCATAGACGATCTCCTTGCCCTTCGTGTAGTCGGCGGGCATCTTGTCGGCGATCTCGGTCGGCGAGTGCGACGACATCCACGTGAGGGTTTTCACGAAGGCGTCGGCCAGCTTCTGGACAGTTGCTCTGTGGCTGTTCACCCACTCCGTTCTCATATAGGGACTGGACGAGGGGTACGAGCCGCCGAGCGCTTCCTCGGTCCCCTCGAGCGTACGCATGTCGACGAGTATGTGCCCCTCGCCCGTGTCGGTGATCGTCGCGACGGTCGGGTCGGTCGTCATGCCAGCGTCGACAGCGCCCTTTTGGAGCGCTGAGATGAACGTCGGCCCGGCGCCGACCGCGACACGCGTGAACTCGCTCGGACGCACTCCGTTCTTGACCGCGAGGTACCGGGTGAGGAAGTCGGTCGAGGAATCGAGGCTGGTGACACCCAGGTTCTTGCCCCTGAAGTCCCTGGGCGACGTGAGGGCATCCGCCTCCCTGTCGGAGACCACCTCCACCTCACCGGGCGCCTCCGCGAACTGCACCACGGACTCCACGGCCTTGCCCTTCGCCTGAACAGGTCGTTGATGTGTCCGCCGAGTTTGGACCAGTGTCGGCCGGAGAGATCTGCGGCGGCGCGGGCGTTACCGAGCAGGTCCCATCGCTCTCACCAGCCCGGCCGTGCGCGCCTTCCGAACAGCGGGCCCTGTGGTTCCGGCGGCGGAGGGGTGCCGGGGCGCAGGGGCCAGGCGAGCAGCATGCCGGTCAGGAAGCCGACGACGTGCGCCGCGTACGCCACGGTGCCGGCGCTGGAGACGCCCTGGCCGGAGGAGTACAGCGCCTGGAGCACGAACCAGGAGCCCAGGACGATCCAGGCGGGCAGCCGCAGCGGCAGGAAGAGCAGGAACGGCACGAGGATCCAGACCCTGACCCGGGGGTAGAGCACCAGATACGCGCCGAGCACGCCCGCGATGGCACCCGATGCGCCGATCAGCGGGTCGCCCGAGGTGTCGTTGAGGTACGCGAAGCCGTACGCCGCCGCGTATCCGCAGGCGACGTAGAAGACCGCGAAGCGGATGTGGCCCAGGCGGTCCTCGATGTTGTTGCCGAAGATCAGCAGGAACAGCATGTTGCCCAGCAGGTGCAGCCAGCTGCCGTGCAGGAACATCGCCGTGAAGACCGACACCGGCGGCGACTTGTGGTAGTCCGGCGGGGCCACCACGCAGCCCGCGCCGTGCGGGCCGAAGCCGACGTCGCCCGTGGGGACGAGCCGCGGCAGCTGATCGTGGATCAACTCCCGCGGTACCGCCGCGTAGTGATCCAGGAACGCCTGGAGATGACACAGCTGCGACAGGTCGCTCTGTCCCGCCACCGAGCCCGCCAGGCCGGGGGTGAACAGGAACACCGCGAAGTCGGCCGCGAGCAGCGCGTACGTCACATAGGGCGTACGACGTACCGGGTTCACGTCATGGACGGGGATGACCACAAGGAAGTAGTGCCCTGGACGAGCCGGGTGAATCGGTGAACGCGGCGGTCCGCCTGTGCGTATGTCTCCTCGAATCCCTCTCCTCAACCGCCCGCGGCGCGGGATCGGCAGGCTCGCCGCCACCAGGATCGGGTCCCACGCCGGTGAGAACGCAGGCGCGTGACCCGGATCCAGGGCTGTCGTCTCCTCGACCGTCATCCGTGCCGTCAGCGCCACGGCCGCGATGTCGACTGTTTCGCCGCGCCCTCGCGGCCCACGATCTGGACGCCGAGCAGGCGGCCCGTGCGGCGTTCGGCGAGCATCTTGATCTTCGACGACCGGGCCCGGACGGGACGTCGGCCGGATCCGGTCGCGATCAGGGCACGGTCGGGACTCGGCAGGGACACCAGGCCCATGCCGTGCTGTCAGTGGGGTCTGAGAGGCTGGGGACATGAGCGCATCTCAGGCCCGCGCGGGCGCGGGACATGTCGTTGTCATCGGAGGCGGGATCGCGGGACTGGCCGCCGCCCACCGGCTGTTGGAGCGGGGCGCGCGCGTGACGGTCCTGGAGGCCTCGGACCGGGTCGGCGGCAAGCTGCTGCCCGGCGAGATCGCGGGCGTGCGGGTCGACCTCGGCGCCGAGTCGATGCTGGCGCGGCGGCCGCATGGGTCGCTCTCGAATGTGGCGCGGCTCTGGGTGGTCGTGCTCGCGGCCAACATTCTCGGCACCGCAATCGCGGCCGGGGCGATCCTCCACTTACAGGGCCCGTGGAAAAACTAAA
>CBFHCJ010000259.1:0-8747 GCA_965654005.1 uncultured Streptomyces sp.
GCCACCGGGCCGCGGCCCTCGCCTCCGGCCTGACCCTGCTCACCGGATCGGCGTGCACACGGTTCGGTGTCTTCGCGGCGGGGATCGCGTCGGCGCAGGACCCGCGGTACACGGTGGTACCGCAGAGGGAAGGGGCGGAGGTATAGCCCGCGTTGTTCCCGTTCACGCGGCTACTGCCCTACTGCCGCTGGGCGTACACGCCAGTGTCGTTCGGCGTCTACAGAGTCCACTGGCGTTGGGTGTCCACAGAGTCCAGTGCCGCTGCCGCGGCTACACATCAGGCGCCAGCGGACTGTCCCCCAGCATCGCCAGCAGATGCGCCGGATCGCGGTAGATGGCGCGTGCCCCGGCATCCCGCAGATCCGCCCGCGGGATGCCGCCGGACAGCACGCCGACGCACGTCACCCCTGCCCTCGTCCCCGCCTGCATGTCCCACACCGTGTCCCCCACGAACACCGCCGACTCCGGGGGGACCCCGGCCAGCTCCAGGGCGTGTTCGACGGGCTCGGGCGCGGGCTTGCCGGCCTCCACGTCGTCCGCGCTCGCCGTCGCCCTGATGGCGTCGTCCGCCCCGATCGCCCGCCGCAGCGCCGACAGCTCGCGCCCGCTCGCCGACGTGGCGAGAACGACGTCCCAGCCGTCGTGGTCGAGTCGCCGCAGCAGCCGGCCGGCGTCCTTCAGCGGCGGCAGACGGTCGAAGTACGTCGCGTACAGGGCCGTGTGCGCGGCGACGAGCATGTCGACCTCGTCACGGTCACGGCCGCCCAGGAGATGGGCGATCAGATCCTCGGAGCCGAGGCCCACCGCCCGGTGGATGGCGTGCATCGGCACCTGGTGACCGCCCTGCCGGAACGCCTCCCACCACGTCGTGACATGCAGATGATTGGTGTCGACGAGGGTGCCGTCCACGTCGAACATGGCCGCCCGTCCCATGGCCTGTCCTCCCTCACGTAAGGGCACGGGTACCACTTCATATGACTGCCACACGCGCGGGCACCGTCCGCTCGCGGGTCCAGGCCAGCAGCTCCTCCGCGGTCCATGTGGTGATCACGCGCTCGGCGGGCACCCCGCACTCCTCGGCCCGGGCGCAGCCGTGGATCTGCCAGTCCAGCTGGCCCGGCGCGTGTGCGTCGGTGTCGATGGAGAACAGCACCCCCGCCTCGAGAGCCCGTCGCAGCAGCCGCCGGGGCGGGTCCAGTCGCTCGGGCCTGCTGTTGATCTCAACGGCCGTACCGGACTCCGCGCACGCGGCGAACACCGCCTCCGCGTCGAACTCGGACTCGGGGCGCCCACGCTCGGTGACCAGCCGTCCCGTGCAGTGGCCGAGCACGTCGGCGAGCGGATTGCGGACGGCGCGAATCATACGGCGGGTCATCGAACGCGCGTCCATACGCAGCTTGGAGTGCACGGACACCACCACGACGTCGAGCCGGTCGAGGAGCTCCGGCTCCTGGTCCAGCGAGCCGTCGTCGAGGATGTCGCACTCGATGCCGGTGAGCAGCCGGAACGGTGCCCATCGCGCGTTCAGGTCGGCCACCACGTCCAACTGCTCGCGCAGCCGCGCGGCGGACAGTCCGCGGGCCACGGTGAGTCGGGGCGAGTGGTCGGTGAGCGCCGCCCACTCGTGTCCGAGCCGTGCCGCCGCCCTGACCATCTCCTCGATCGGGCTTCCCCCGTCCGACCAGTCGGAGTGCAGATGGCAGTCGCCGCGCAGCAGCGCCCGCAGCCGCTCGCCGCCGTGCGTCAGCGGCGTCCCGGTCTCCTGTTCCAGCTTCTCCAGATAGCCGGGGACCCGCCCGGCCAGCGCCTCCCGCACGACCTGGGCGGTCTTCGGGCCGAGGCCCTTCAGCGACTCCAGCGTCCCGGCGGCCACACGCTCGGCGACCTCGTCCTCGGGCAGCGCGGACAGTACGGCGGCCGCGGTGCGGAAGGCCCGTACGCGATAGGTCGGGGCCCCGCCCCGCTCCAGCAGGAACGCGATCCGGTCCAGGGCTGCGACGGGATCCATCGGCACCTCCTTTCACCAGCCTTGCCCAGGCGCGTCCGGCCCGCACGGCGGGCGCGCCGCAGGGCCGTCACCCGGGCGGACGAACCCGTGCGAGCAGGGCATCGGGCTGTTCGCACAGCGGCCCGGGGAGGGCCCTGGCACCGCTCGGCCGCTGAGTCGGCCGAATCGCTCTACCCTCGATTCATGACCGAAATCGCGTGCCCCCACATCTCCCATCCGCGGATCATCGTGCTCGGAGTCCAGCCGGGCAATCCGCCCTTCCGGATCGTGGAGATCGACGGTCAGGTGGTCGCCGAGGCGAGGTCGCTCACCGACGTACTGGCGGTCGCCGCGGAGGCCGGTCTCCCGGTCCACGACGTCGACGACCCGGACGTGGTCCGCTGGGTGGGCGGCGACAAGCTGACCTGGACGCTGCACTAGCTCCGTACTTCGCGGTTGAACCGCGCATCTGGCCCCGATCTGCCTGACGGCGTCCCGCGCCGCGGGCTGTTCCAGACAGGCGCGCAGAGATCGGCCAGGATGCAGAGGGGCACTCCGAGCAGCAGCCGCTCGCGTGCCGCCACTCCGCCAGGCTTGTGCGGTGCTTGGATGACATACCGGACATTCCTGGAGGCAGCGGTGGGTGGAGGCGGTGCATGAACGCGCATACGACCCTCCGAGCCGCGCTGGAGATCCTCCTTTGGTGGGCCGGCCTCATCCTGCTGTGGCTCGTCCTCATCAGCACCGTCGACACCCTGGAACGCGTCGTCGGGGTGTCCGCCGCGCTCGTCGGCGCCGTCGCGGCACGCGCCGCACGACGGGCGGTGGGCGCCCGGTGAACGGCTGGACCCTCACGGCCGCGATCGCGCTCGGCGCGGGCGTCGGCGCCACCGTGTGGGGGGCCGCCACCGGGCCGCTGCGCCGCCGGGTCGTGGCCCAGAATCTGTCCAGCGCGGTCGCCTGCCCCGGACTGCTCCTGCTCGCCCAGGGCTTCGGGCGCACTTCGTACGTCGACCTCGCCCTCCTCCTCGCCCTCCTCGGCCCCGTCGGCACCCTCGTCTTCGCCCGGCTGCTCGCCGACCACCTGACCGAGGACCCGCCGCGCGCCTGGGGCGTCACCCTCGCCGTGGCGGGTTACGGGGCCGTGGTCGTCCTGGTCCTGTGCGCCGTCACCGGGCCCGGGCGGGCGATGGTCAAGCTGCTGGTCATCGGGGCGCTGCTGATCAGCGGCAACCTCGTCGCCTCCCGGGCCCTGTCCGGCGGATTCGCGAGGGACCGCCGTGGATGACCCGCTGATCGTCGTCGTACTGCTGCTGGTCGCCGCATCCGCGACCGCGGCCGTCGCCGTCCGCGACCCCCTCCGCCAGGCCCTCGTGCTGGCCGTCCTCGGGGTCGCCCTCGCCGTGCTGTTCACGGTGGCGCAGGCCCCCGACGTGGGCCTGTCGCAACTCGCCGTGGGCTCCGCCGTGACCCCGCTCCTGCTGCTGCTGTCGGTGCGCAAGGTCAGACGGAAGGGGAAGGACGGAGAGGGGAAGGCACGGTGACGCGGCGCGCACGGCTGATCGTCCTCGCACTCGGCGGCGCGGGGTTGGCGGCCCTGCTCGTCGCGGCGTGCCTCGACCTGCCCGGCTTCGGCGGCACCTGGCACCCCTACGGCGCCCGGGCCGTCCACGCCTCCCTGTCCCGCCGGACGGCGAACACCATCGCCTCCGTCAACTTCGACCAGCGCGCCTTCGACACGCTCGGCGAGATGACCATCCTGTTCGCCTCCGTCCTCGGCACCGTCGTCCTGCTCCGCCAGACCCGCGACGAGAAGCGCGCGAAGCCGGAGCCCGAGGAGGTCGCGCCGCCCGTGCGCCGGTACGCACTCGTCGTGCTGCCCGTCGCCGTTCTCTCCGGCCTCTATGTGATCGCCCACGGCCAGCTCAGCCCCGGCGGCGGCTTCCAGGGCGGAGTCGTCGCCGCGACCGCGCTGCACCTGCTCTACCTCGGCGCCGACTACCGCGCCCTGGAGCGGATCAGACCGGTCGGCCTGTACGAGGTCGGCGACGCGCTCGCCGTCTCCGCGTACCTGGTCACGGGCCTTGCGGGCGTCCTGGCCGGCACGTCGTTCCTCGCCAACACGCTGCTCCCGTACGGCACCCTCAACACTCT
The DNA here is from genome assembly GCA_965654005.1 of uncultured Streptomyces sp. GTDB lineage: Bacteria > Actinomycetota > Actinomycetes > Streptomycetales > Streptomycetaceae > Streptomyces. The sequence continues at coordinate 4,142 of CBFHCJ010000259.1, forward strand.
CTCGTCCGGCGGCACCGTCCCCCTGCTGAACGCCGCCATCGGCATGGAGGTCGCATGCGCGATCGTCGTCCTGCTCGCGCGCTTCCTGGACCAGGCCGTCGAGATCGAGGAGGAGAGCGGGAAACGATGACCGTACTGCCGTATCTCGTGGCCGTCTGGGTCTTTCTGACCGGCTGCTACGGCCTCGCGACCAGCCGCAATCTGATCCACGCGGTCGGCTGCCTCGCCGTCTGCCAGTCCGGTACCTATGTCCTGCTGCTCGCCGTCGGCTACCGCGACGGTGCCACCGCACCCGTCTTCTCCGACATCAAGCCCGGCTCACGCCCCGTCGTGGACCCGGTCGTGCAGGCCCTCACCCTCACCGACATCGTCGTCGGCGCCACCGTCACCGCCCTGCTGCTCGCCCTCGTCCTGCAGATCTCCAAACGCCACGGCACGGTCGACCCGGACGAACTGCGGGAACTGCGCGGCTGATGAACCATCTCCTGCCGCTGCTCGTCGCCGTCCCCCTGCTCGGTGCCGGCCTGCTCGCCGCGGGCGGACGCCGACTGCCACGCGTTGTCGCCGAGAGCGTCGGGTGCGCCGTCTCGGCCGGCACCGCGGGCCTGGCGATCTGGTTGTGCCTCAACTCCTCGCCCCCGCTGGTCGAATGGGTCGGTGCCTGGACGCCCCGGAACGGTGACAGCGTCGGCATCGTCCTCGTCGGAAACGGCCCCGGGCTCGGTATGGCCGCCCTCGCCTCCCTGCTGACCCTGGCCGCCCTCGCGTACTCCTGGCACTACTTCGACGAACCGCCGCGCCGCCACGCCGGTTCCTACCCCGCTCTCATGCTGCTGTTCCAGGGCGGTATGTGCGGCTTCGCGATCACGGGCGACCTGTTCGACGCGTTCGTCTACTTCGAGCTGATGGGCGCCGTCGCCTACGCCCTGACCGGCCACCGGGTCGAGGAGGCCAAGGCCGTGCAGGGCGCGCTGACCTTCGGCGTCATCAACTCCCTGGGCGCGTACGCCATGTTGATGGGCATCGGACTGCTGTACGCGCGCACCGGCCAACTCGCCATGACCGCGATCGGCCGCGGGCTCGACGCCCACGGCGCACCCGACGCGCTGACCCTCGCCGCCTTCGTGCTCGTGATGACCGGGCTGCTGGTCAAGGCCGCGGCCACGCCCTTCCACTTCTGGCTGCCCGACGCGCACGCCGTCGCACCGACCCCGGTGTGCATGCTGCTGTCCGGCGTCATGGTGGAACTCGGCGCGTACGGGGCCTGGCGCGTGTACGGCACCGTCTTCTCCGGGCCCGGTGGGATCCCCGCGCCCGCTTTTACAAGGGCACTGCTCGTGCTCGGCGTCCTGACCGGCGTTGTCGGCGCCCTCATGTGCTGGTACCAGCGACACATCAAGCGGCTGCTCGCCTACTCGACCGTCGCCCACACAGGGCTGTTCCTCGTGGGCATCGGCACCCTTGTCCCCGAGGCGGACGACGGGGTCGCCCTGTACATCCTCGGCCACGCCGGCGTGAAGGCGGCCCTGTTCGCCTGCGCCGGCGTCCTGCTCGACCGGTACGGATCGGTCGACGAGCACGCGCTGCACGGGCGCGCCCGGGAGCTGCGCGGCGTCGCGGTGATGTTCGTGCTCGGCGGGTTCGCCCTCGCGGGGCTGCCGCCGTTCGGCACCTCCCTCGGCAAGGCGATCATCGAGGAGGCGGTGGGCGGGCCGCTGACCGGGCTCTACGTCGCCGTGTCCGCGGTGACGGCCGGCGCGGTGCTGCGGGTCGCCGCGCGCGTCTTCTACGGGCTGGGACCGCGGCCACGGGTCGGATCCTCGTACGAGACCACGGGCACCGGCGAGGAACCCGAGACCCGGCACCGGCTGAGCCGGATCCCGGACACCATGACCGCCGTGCCCGCCCTGCTGCTCGCCGCGTCGTTCGCCGTGGGCGTGGTCCCTCGCTTCGCCGAGGTCGTGGCGCGCTCGGTGAACGAGGCCGGGTCCGGCGGAGCGGTCACCTCGGTCCACTGGACCGCGGCCGGTATCCTGCTGGGCCTGCTCTCCACGGCCCTGGCGGTCGCTCTGGTCGCGTTCGCCGTCACCCGCCCCGAACCGCTCGGTGAACAAGGGTGGACGCTTCCGCTGCGCCATCTGCAGTCCGGGCACATCGGGGACTACGTGGCCTGGGTGCTGGCGGGCGCGGCCCTGCTGGGCGTCCTCGCGCTGCCGGGGATCGTGACCGGTTAGGGCCTCAGGTGCCGTAGTACACCTTCACCTCCTTGAAGCCGAGGGACTTCAGCAGTCCGTCGGGCATGCTGGTGGTGTCCGTCTCGGCACGGGTGGTCAGTTCGCACTCTTCCGCGGTCTGACTGGCGCAGACCGGCGCGCACCGGTGGCCGGCCGCGGCCGGGGCGGTTCTTGTGACAGCGGGCCTGCTGCTCCTGCGCCGTATCGGGCGCCGTTCGCTGTGACACCGGGGAGTCACCGGATCAGTTGGTCTCCAAGGATCCTGCCGCCTCCGACTGGCCGATGGCCTCTTCCAGCGACGCCGACGGCGGCAGCAGTTGCGCCAGACCGGTGATGCGCAAGATCCTCAGCGTCAGCGGATGGGTGCAGACCAGGTGCAGCGTGCCGCCCCGGGCGAGCACGCGGTGCCTGGCCCGGTACAGCAGACGCAGACCCGAGCAGTCGAAGAACTCCACGGGCCGCAGATCGACGACGATGCGCGGCGTCGGCCGACCGGTCGCGGAGTCCAGGAAGGGCGTGATTTCGAAGGCCGCGACGACATCGATCTCACCGTGGAACTCCAGCACCAGGTGGCCGTGGCTCCGGTGGATGCGCAGATGCCGGGTGAGTGGTGCAGGGTCGTGCTGCACGTCGCCATCGCCTCCCACCGACTCCTCGCCCCACCCAGCAAGTTACCCCGATAGGGTGAATTTGAGCATGTTCGATTGACATATGTCTTCGAAATGCAGTCGAGGCGTTCCTGTGAAATGCGTGGCGGAACTACGACAGCGCGTGCCATGCCTTGGACAGCGCCTGGCGGAGCTGGTCGGCCTGGTGTGATGTGAGGTCGCGGATCATCCGCTCCTCCAGCTCCCGCACCGGGCAGGCGACCCGCGCGAGCAGCTCGCGCCCGGTGTCGGTCAGTAGAATCAGCAGTTCCCGGCGGTTGTGCGGGTTGCGCTCCCGCCGGACGAGCCCGCGGCTCTCCAACGACCGTACGAGGTCGGCCATGGACTGGGCGGTGACGAACGAGTCGCGGGCCAGCTGGGCGGCCGACAGTCCGTCGTGACGCTCGAGGACGGTGAGGGCCGTGTACTGCAGCGCTGTGATCCCCTCGGGCTTGACCAACTCGTCCAGGTGGGAGCGGACCACGAGCTCCACCTGCTTGACCATGTAGAGCAGTGAGGGGCGTGTCTTGGTACCGGCCATGCGTTCACCCTAGACCATTGACAGGAAACCTGTCTGTAATGAGACTGCCGACCAACAGGAAACCTGTTGGTTGAATTTTGGCGAGCTTATCAACGCTGGGGAGTGGGCCATGGCCACCACCTTCGAGACCGACCCGGGGCAGCTTTTCATCGGCGGCCAGTGGCGCGAGGCCGCCGACGGCTCCCGTATGGATGTGATCGACCCGTCCACCGGCCAGGTGGTCACGACCGTCGCGGAGGCGGCCGCCACCGACGTCGACGCCGCCGTACGCGCCGCCCGGGAGGCCTTCGACAACGGGCCGTGGCCCCGGATGAGCGGCCGGGAGCGCGGCCGTGTCCTGCACCGCGTCGCGGAGCTGATCCGCGCGAACGCCGAGGAGATCGCCGCCGTGGAGAGCCTCGACGTCGGCAAGCCGATCTCGCTGTGCACCGCTGTGGACGTGACGAACGCGGCCAACGACTACGAGTTCTACGCCTCACTCGCTCAGAGTCAGGACGGCGCGACCCGCGACACCCCGCTCAACGCCCTCGCGTACACCCGGCGCGAGCCGCTCGGCGTGGTCGCCGCCATCACGCCCTTCAACTTCCCGCTGATCCTGGCCGGCTCCAAGCTCGCCCCTGCCCTGGCGGCCGGCAACACCGTGGTGCACAAGCCCGCTGAGGAGACCCCGCTCAGCGCCCTCTACATGGCCCGCCTGCTCCAGGAGGCAGGTGTCCCCGACGGCGTGATCAACGTCGTCACGGGTACGGGACCGGTCGCCGGCGAGGCGCTGCTGCGCAACCCCGGCATCGACAAGGTCGCCTTCACCGGCTCCACCGCGGTCGGGCGGCACGTGGCGAGCGTGGCGGGCGAGGGGCTCAAGACCGTCATGATGGAGCTGGGCGGCAACGCGGCGCACATCGTCTTCGAGGACGCCGACGTCGAGAAGGCGGTCGGCGCGATCATCAAGGGCTTCGTCTTCAACACCGGACAGTTCTGCATGGCCGGCCCCCGGCTGCTGGTCGCCCGGCCGGTGCACGACACCCTGGTCGGCATCCTCGGCGAGGCGGTCGCCGGGGTGCCCGTCGGCGATCCGCGTGACCCGGGGACCGTCGTCGGGCCGATGGCGGGGGAGAAGCACCTCAAGAAGGTCGAGGAGTACGTCGACCTGGCCCGCAAGGAAGGCGCCCGGGTCGTCGTCGGCG
>CBFHCJ010000260.1:0-8737 GCA_965654005.1 uncultured Streptomyces sp.
TGCTGCGCCGCAACCCCGGTCTCGACCCGAAGAAGATCGACGAGGTCGCCATCGCCGCGACCACGCAGATCGGTGACCAGGGCCTGACGCTCGGCCGCACGGCGGGCATCCTGGCCGGTCTCCCCCAGTCGGTCCCCGGCTACTCCATCGATCGCATGTGCGCGGGCGCGCTGACCGCCGTGACGACCACGGCCGGCTCCATCGCCTTCGGCGCGTACGACGCCGTCATCGCGGGCGGTGTCGAGCACATGGGCCGCCACCCGATGGGCGAGGGCGTGGACCCGAACCCGCGCTTCGTCTCCGAGAAGCTGGTCGACGAGTCCGCCCTGTTCATGGGTATGACCGCGGAGAACCTGCACGACCGCTACCCGCAGATCACCAAGCTGCGCGCCGACGAGTACGCGGTGCGCTCGCAGGAGAAGGCCGCCAAGGCGTACGCCAACGGCAAGATCCAGCAGGACCTCGTGCCGATCTCGGTGCGCCGTACCGCTGCGGTCGACAGCGGCTCGGGCGGTGAGACGGGCTGGGGCCTGGTCACCGCCGACGAGCCGATGCGCCCGGGCACCACGCTGGAGAACCTGGCGGGCCTCAAGACGCCGTTCCGCGTGCACGGTCGGGTCACCGCCGGTAACGCGGCCGGCCTGAACGACGGCGCCACCGCCTCCATCATCGCGAGCGAGGACTTCGCCCGCGAGAACGGCCTGCCGGTCAGGATGCGTCTCGTCTCCTACGCCTTCGCGGGCGTCGAGCCGGAGGTCATGGGCTACGGTCCGATCCCGGCGACGGAGAAGGCCCTCACCAAGGCGGGCCTGTCCATCTCCGACATCGGCCTGTTCGAGATCAACGAGGCCTTCGCCGTCCAGGTCCTGGCCTTCCTCGACCACTACGGCATCGCGGACGACGACGAGCGCGTCAACCAGTACGGCGGCGCCATCGCGTTCGGTCACCCGCTCGCCTCCTCCGGTGTCCGGCTGATGACACAGCTGGCCCGCCAGTTCGAGGAGCATCCGCAGGTGCGTTACGGCCTGACCACCATGTGCGTCGGCTTCGGCATGGGCGCGACGGTCATCTGGGAGAACCCGCGCTTCGAGGGGGACAAGTGAGCACCACCGCTGAGCTGTTGAAGGGTGCGGCCGAGCTGTTCCCGGACGAGGTCGTCACCCAGGCGCACGTGCGCCACCTCGACCTGCCGTTCACAGCGTCCGACAGCGGCTCCGCCGCGGGGGGCCGTTTCGCCCTGATCACGCTGGACAACGGCTTCGACCACACCAAGCCGACCACATTCGGCCCGGCCTCGCTCGCGAACCTGGGCACCGCGATCGACCAGGTCGAGAAGGAGGCCGCGGCCGGGGAGATCGTCGGCGTCGGCATCACGGGCAAGCCGTTCATCTTCGCGGTCGGCGCCGACCTCAAGGGCGTCGAGCTGCTGAAGGAGTACGACCACGCGCTCGCCGTCGGCAAGGGCGGCCACGAGGTCTTCAAGCGTCTGTCAGCCCTCGCGGTCCCGACGTTCGCGTACTACAACGGCGCGGCGATGGGCGGCGGCGTCGAGGTCGGCCTGCACTGCACGTACCGGACCGTCTCCAAGGCGCTCCCGGCGTTCTCGCTGCCCGAGGTCTTCCTGGGCCTGGTCCCGGGCTGGGGCGGCTGCACGCTGCTGCCGAACCTGATCGGCGCCGAGAGGGCCGTCTCGGTCGTCATCGAGAACTCGCTGAACCAGAACAAGCAGCTGACGGGCCGGCAGGTCTACGACCTCGGTATCGCGGACGCCATCTTCGAGGGCGCCGACTTCCTGGAGCAGTCGCTGATCTGGACGGCGAACGTCCTCAAGGGCGAGATCGAGGTCGAGCGCCCGGTGATCGACCGCGGCGAGGCCTGGGACCAGGCGGTCGCCAAGGGCCGCTTCATCGCCGACGGCAAGGTGCACGGCGCGGCCCCGGCCGCCTACCGCGCCCTGGACATCATCGCCGCCGCCAAGAACGGCGACCTGCAGCAGGGGTACGACGCCGAGACCTTGTTCGATCTTGAAAACGTGGCCCTCGCGGACCTGATCATGGGCGGCGAACTGCGCGCCGGCATCTACGCGTTCAACCTGGTCCAGAAACGCGGCAAGCGGCCCGCGGGCGCCCCGGACAAGAGCCTGGCCCGCCCGGTCACCAAGGTCGGCGTGGTCGGCGCGGGTCTGATGGCCTCGCAGCTGGCGCTGCTCTTCCTGCGCCGCCTGGAGGTCCCGGTCGTCCTCACGGACATCGACCAGGAGCGCGTCGACAAGGGGGTGGGATACGTCCACGCCGAGATCGACAAGCTGCTCGGCAAGGGCCGTATCAACCAGGACAAGGCCAACCGTCTCAAGGCGCTGGTGACCGGCGTCCTGGACAAGGCCGAGGGCTTCGCGGACGCGGACTTCGTCATCGAGGCCGTGTTCGAGGAGATCGGCGTCAAGCAGCAGGTGTTCGCGGAGGTCGAGGCGGTGGCCCCGGCGCACGCGATCCTGGCGACGAACACCTCCTCCCTCTCGGTGACGGAGATGGCGTCGAAGCTGAAGCACCCCGAGCGGGTCGTGGGCTTCCACTTCTTCAACCCGGTGGCGGTGCTGCCGCTGCTGGAGATCGTCCGCGGCGAGCAGACGGACGACGCGTCGCTGGCGACCGCCTTCGCGGTGGCCAAGAAGCTGAAGAAGACGGCGGTTCTGGTGAAGGACGCCCCGGCGTTCGTCGTCAACCGCATCCTCACCCGCTTCATGGGCGAGATCCAGAACGTCATCGACGAGGGCACCCCGGTCGAGGTGGCGGAGAAGGCGGTGGAGCCCCTTGGCCTGCCGATGTCCCCGCTGGTCCTGCTCGAACTGGTCGGCCCGGCGATCGGCCTGCACGTCTCGGAGACCCTCAACAGGGCCTTCCCGGACCGCTTCAAGGTCTCGCCCAACCTCAAGGCGGTCGTCGAGGCCGGCAAGCGCGGGTTCTATGTCTACGACAGCGGCAAGCCGGAGCTGGACCCGGAGGTCGCGGCGCTGCTGAAGCAGGGCGACACCGTCCTCACCGAGGAGCAGGTCCGCGCCCGCGTCCTGGACGCGGTGGCCCAGGAGATCGGCCTGATGCTCGACGAGGGCGTCGTCGCCGAGGCGCAGGACATCGACCTCTGCCTGATCACGGGCGCCGGCTGGCCCTTCCACCTGGGCGGCATCACGCCGTACCTGGACCGCGAGGGCGTCTCGGAGCGCGTGAACGGCAGGAAGTTCCTGGCACCGGGCGTGGCGTCGGTTCCGGCGTAGCAACCCCGGTCCCGCGAGAGTGCCTCCGCGGTGCGCGGAGGCACTCTCGCGTGTATCTGTGGAGGCACTGCGGGGAACGTCTCGACGTTGTACTCCATGCCCCTGTCGGCCTACGCCTCGGCGGGCCCCAGCTGCGAAAACGCCGCATCAAGGCAGTCATCCCGGAGAAGAAGGACCAGGCCAGGCGTAGGCTTCCGCAACCGTGAATACCAACGAATACGGTCACGCTGCGCGGCCACTCGCCGGGTTCGCGGCGTCCTGCTACCCATCGAGTTCCATGAGTCGAACGGTCTGTCCCGTCAGCAGCCCAGGACGGGATATATCGTGTACGTGGAGCCGTTCTGGACCGAGGACGGAATGTAGCAGGTAGAGGTGCCGCCATCCGAATACTTGTTGTCAACGTACTTTACGTTGACATTGGTACCCGTCCTCCACCACCAATTCTGCAACGTTGTGCAGGGAAGGGGAGTTACGTTGGCTTGTCCAACCCACACGGTCGGCGAAGAAACCCATTGCCCGTTTTGATTCCAGCCGGCGATGTTGACGTTGATATCGCTGGACACATTGTTGTTGCAGATTTTCACCTGCACGGACGGATAGGACGCGGCTTCAGCTGATCCAGGCATCACCAGCAAGCTCAAGCCGACCGTGGTGAGCGTCGCCAGGGCGACCTTGCGCGGGAGACGAGACGCTGCGCTTATGCGCTTCGAGCGAAACACGTGGTTTCCAACTCTCTCGACAGGGACTGGCCGACGAGGCGTGAATTTACTTGGTGCTTATTTGAACGTCAAGGCGGCATCAGAGCTTTTCGGCCAGGGTGACGACGGCAGTCAGAAATGCATTCTCTATGCAATCCGCTTGCCGAGAGCCGTCGCGGAAAATTCACGGTTCGGACCGTAATTGAACGGTTCGGGGCGGGAAAGACCAGACTCCTGGCGGCGCTGAGAGAGGAGGCCAACAAACAAGGCCACCTGACCCTCGGACTCCGCTGTGTCGCGGCCGAGGGGGCGATCCAGATCTCCCTGCTTCACCACCTAGTGGCCGAAATGCGCCGTGCACCGTGTAGGAGCCAGCTGCCGTTCACCGGTTTGCTCCAGGCGGGCCGGACCGCCCGTCGCGGCTCGCCCCCTGCCCGGTCAGAGCCGCTTGGCGCTGCGGAACAGCCCGGCGTAGAAGCCGTTGCCGTCGATTCGGGAGACACCGCCCGTGTCGCCCATCGTGGGGCCGTTCTGCTCCTTGCGGCTGGAGAGGAAGACCCGATGGCCGTCGGTGTCCAGGCCCAGGTAGAGGGCGACGTGGTCGATGTGGTTGCCGGTGCGGTGGTCCATCTTGAAGAACAGCAGATCACCCGGCTGGAGGACGTCGATGTTCGTCGGACGGGTGTACCAGGGGGCGGGGCCCTGGAGTTTGATGATGTCGACACCGACCTTCGAGCGGGCCATGCCGTTGGCGGTGCGCGGCAGTCCGTCGCCGAGGTCGTTGGTGGCCATCAGCGGGTAGCGGGCGCGGTAACCCCACACCATCCGCATGAAGCCGGAGCAGTCGAGGGCCCGGTAGCGTTCCCTGCGCGGCTGCATCGTGGTGCCGCTGCGGAAGGTGTACGGGATGCCGAGGTAGTCGTAGAAGTCGTTCTGCTCAAGGCGGTCCACGCCGCCCGCCTTGTACGGGCCGAACACCGCGTCGCCCGCGTACGGAACGCCCGAGGAGTCCTTCTTGACCGGGGCGCCCTGCACGTACTGGAAGGCGATGGCGAAGATGTCGTCCTCTTCGCTGCCGTCGTACTTCTTGAACCAGTCCATGAACCACTGCTGCTTCTCGGCGCCCTTGGTCCACGGTTCCGGCATCAGTCGTACCCAGTCCTCCGTCACCACCTTGGACTTGGTGTTGGCGGGCTCGCTGAAGGTACGGGAGGGGCCGCGCAGGATGGCGGAGCGGGCGCCGTCGGTGAAGGTGGCGAGGATCTGGCCGTTCGCGCCGCGCAGGACCGTGCGCTCGGGGTTCTTCAGACGCACCCAGGTCTGCTCGCCGCCCTGCTGGGTGCTGCCGTTCTCCAGGCTCGGCTGGTCGATGACGGCCTGCGCCGCGGGCGCCTTGGCCTGCTCGTCCTCGCGCAGTTCCACGGTGAGATAGCCGCTGGCTCCGAGCAGCGCGAGCACGACCGCGGCGTGCAGGACGGGGCGCTTCTTCTTGGCAGACATGGGGATCGACTCCGTTGGTCAGGCGGACGGCATGACGCCGAGGAGGATTCCGGCGGTGAGGACGACGTAGGCCATGAGCGTCACCGAGCCGGTGGCCAGCAGGGTGGCTCCCCTGGGCTGGCGGACCAGCTGGTAGGCGATCAGGCCGGGGACGATGAAACCGAGGGTCTGGTTCGCGTACATCAGCGGGAACTCCAGCGACAGCACGATCATCACCGTCGCCTGGAGCGTCACGCCGAGCAGCACGACCGCGGCGAACAGCCGCTTGCCGTAGAGGATCACGAACTTCTGCATCAGCAGCGTGCCGACGTACGTCAGGACGGTCACGCCGACGACCATCGCGGCCCGCTGGAGGTCCTCCACGAGGGTCAGGGCCAGCCAGCCCGGGGTGATCATTCCTCCGGGCGACAGGTTGGTCGTCAGATAGCAGATGAGGGAGAAGAGCAACCCGATCGCGATGCCGATCGCGGCGATCTCGGGGGTGAGGACGGAGGGGATCAACGCTGCTGGTCTCCTGGGTTCTGCCACTGCTGAGAGTCGTCGGCGAAGGGCACGGGCGGGGTACGGGGCTCGAACAGGCCGCGCGTCTGCGCCGGTTCGTGGTGCCAAGGTGTCTGGACCGGGGTCTGCACGACGGTGGGCCAGGGTTCGCGGTGGCCCTGTTCGTACGTCTCCTGCTGGTACGTCTCCTGCGGATACGGCTCCTGCAGGTACGTCTCCCGCGGATACGGCTCCTGCAGGTACGTCTCCCGCGGATACGGCTCCTCGGCGGTGCGCTGCACCGGCACGTGCGGCTGCTGCGCGTACCGCGTCTCGTATGCCTCCGAGTAGCGCTGGTACGGGTCGAGGCGCGGCGCGTACAACTGCACGGTCTCCACGTGCTCGACGTGCCGTGCGGCGGCCACGGGTTGTTGCCGTACGTCCTCGGGGCTGTCGTCCGCCGGAAGTTCGGCGAGGTGTTCCAGGAGCAGCTCCCCCTGGCCGTGGATGTTGCCGATGGCGACCAGGGAGGAGTCGGGCCCGAGCCGGCGGAGCAGCTCGGTCATGAACTCCTCGGGGTCGCGTCGGTCGCCGCCGAGGTCGACGGCCCGGCCCCGGTACTCGGCCGGGACGGCGTCGATGGCGGACCTGGCCGGGTGGCCGATGACGAAGACCTGCTCCGGGTCGAGGTCGGGGACGATCTCGCCCATCTGGCCGTTGCGTTCGACCCGGTCGGGGCGGCAGTTGATGACCACGTTGAGCGGGCGGTGGATGGCGCCGAGGTCGAGCAGCTGGTTGACGTTCATCAGCGTCGACTCGGGGTCGTTGGCCGCGAACACGTTGGCGAAGCGCAGCTTGTTGCCCTCCGGCGTGAGGTAGCGCTCGACGGAGAGGACACCGGGGTCCGGCGGCGCGTCGTACATGCCCTGCAGGGCCGTCCCTCGGTCGACGCCCACCAGTTCGGCGACGGCGAGCGCGATGGCGACGTTCTCCTTGAAGGTGAACCAGCTGAACCCGCGCAGCTCCTCGTCGCTGACCGTCTCGGGGTCGGCGTAGACGAGCTCGCAGTTACGGGCGTCCGCCTCCTCCTGGAGGATGTGGAAGCGGTCCTTCTCGGCGGTGACGCAGATGCCGTTCTCCGGCATCGAGCGGCTCAGGGAGCGCGCCACGTCGTCCAGGGTGGGGCCCATCTCGGCGAGGTGGTCCTCACGGACGTTGCACAGCACGCCGATCGTGGAGCGGATCAGCTTGGACTGGTTGATCTCCTGCAGCGCAGGCATGACGGCCATGCACTCGATGACGAGCGCCTCCGGCTTGTACGCCGCGGCACGCCGCACGATGCCGATCTGCTCGACGACGTTGGCGATGCCGAACTTGCGGTAGACGGGTTCTTCGGTGGCGTCCGGGTGGATGAACCGGGCCGCGGTACCGGTGGTCTTGGCCACGGTGGTCAGGCCGCCGCCGCGCAGGGCGCCCGCGCACAGCCGGGTGATGGAGGACTTGCCGCGGATGCCGTTGACCAGGACCCGGGTGGGTATCAGGTCGAGGTTGGTCTGGTGCCGCCGCTGTTCGACGATCCCGGCGATCAGCAGGACGGCCTCGCACACCACGAGCACGGTGTAGAGGAAGAGCACGGTGAGGTCCCTATTTCCTGTCGTTTCTTCCCATGTCAGCCGGGGTACGGCCGTCGGCGCCGTGTCTGCGCTGCTGATCCTGCAGCTGCTGCCGGATCAGCTCCAGGCTGCGGGCGACGGCGCCGACCTCGTCGTGGTGGCGCGGGAAGAGCACGGTCTTGCGGTCGCCGTCGGCGAGCGCCTCGGCCTGGCGGGCGAGTTCGCGCAGGGGTCGTACGACGACGATGTGCAGCCAGCCCAGGCAGGCGGCCGCGGCGGTCAGGCCGAGCAGACCGGCCAGGACCGTCCGGTTCTGCAGGTTGTACTCGGGGATGGCGAGCCCCGACGCGGGCTGCCAGCTGACCACGCTCCACCTGAGCGGCTTGGCCGCGCCACCACCGCTGAAGGGGGCGACGGCGGCGACCCGTACCGCGCCGCCGTCGCGCAGGACGGTGGCGTACGCCTGCTTCTTGGCGAGCAGCGGGGTCACGTACGAGGGCGCCTCCTGGAAGGCGAAGTAGCCGGAGTCGCCGCCGACGACGCGGCCCTCGGCGTCGACGACGCGGACGTCGCCCAGGCCCTGGCGGCCCAGCAGCGCGTTGACGAACTCGATGCGGAACTCGCCGACGACGGCGGCGCCGCCCCGGCCCGGTGCCTCGGCGGTGGCGGTGACGACGGGCTTCCTCCCGCTCTCTCCGGCCACTTCGACGGGCTGCCTGGACGGTCCCTGGCCGGCGCTGTGGTGCGGGGTGTGACCGGCCTGGGCGAGGATCTCTCCTTCGGAGCCGAGGACGTAGAGCGACTGGTAGCGGTCGTGGTCCTGCATGGTGCGCTCGAGGACCTTCTGCATGTCCTCGGCCGAGGTGCGGTCGCCGATCAGGGCGGCTACGGCGGACAGATCGGCATGGCCTTCGTTGAGGGCGCGGCGGACCCGGTCGCTGAGGGTGGCGGTGCGCGCCTTCTGATCGCGGACGATCTGGTGGGGTACGCGGACGCTGTCCCCCGCACGGTTGAGCAGGAGCATCAGCGGCGCCGACCACACGAGCAGCAGTGCGGCGGACACCGCGACCAGCGTGCGGGCGCCGAGGCCCTTGCGGGCGGCCGGGCCCTCGACGTCCACCGGGGCGCCGCGCAGCTGGATCCGCAGCCGCTCCAGCGCCGCGCCGACGCGGGCC
>CBFHCJ010000261.1:0-8723 GCA_965654005.1 uncultured Streptomyces sp.
ACACGGCCTCCGACACACCCATGGCGGCGTAGGGGTTGACTCAGGAAACTCACGCCTCCTCAGGCCCTGGGGCTGCATCCTGCCACCGGGAACGCCTCCCGTTTCACACTTCCCTCATACCTGTCAATTTCGATCACGCGTGATCACCAATAGACACAAAGCAGTCGACTGCTGAAAAGTGGGTCCGCTACTGCGGCCTTGCGGGGCAGCCTCAGTACCTACCCCCGCCGAGCAGCAAGGTCACGGATCGTCAGGGAGCGCGCTTCAGACGGTGAGCGGCTGGGGCAGAGAGCCCATTGGGGGAGGACCGGCATGCCGGAGACCGCAGCGTCGTCACAGGAGTGTCGCCTCACGATCTCTCGACCCAAGGCCGCCTCGCTGTGGGGGGCTCTTCGCCGGGAGGGGCCCGGGCCGATCTCCATGACAACGCGCCGCACCGGACTGAGCCCGAAACGGGACCACGGCCACTAGGCGGGATCTCCCGGGACTGGCTCAGCTCCGTGTGCGCTGGCGTCAGTGTGTCGTGCTTTGGATGCCGAGGACGTCGTAGAGGTGCTCGCCGTGGGCCCATCGTTTCAATTCCGGGCGGCCCATGAGGATGAGCTGGTGATGCTGGGCGAAGTCGATCGCCGGCTGTGTGAAGCCGTTGAGCGCGATCATGATCGGGAGGTCGGCTCCGTGGTGCGGGCGGGCTGTCCCGTTGAACTTCTGCACGTGGCCTGACCCGACTGGGCTCTGATACTGCTTGCACTGCACGATCAGGAGGCGGTCGTCATCGCGGGCAGTGATGTCCACTCCGAGGTCACCGGCGCCTCCGACCCGCTTGGGACGCCGGAATCCGTCACGGGCCAGGAGATCAGTGCACGCCTGCTCGAAACCCGTCGCGCTCATCGACGAAAGCTGCTTCATCTTGAAGGTCAGCGCGTCCGCTTCGATCGCATCGCCAGAGGGAGCGGCGAACGTGTCGTCCGCGGTGGCGTAGGTGTTGGCGCCGAACAGGAATGACAGGATTCTGCCGAGCAGGAGCAGCATGGGCAGTCCGCCGACCACGAAGAACCCGGTCCACCACGGGTGATCGGCTATCAGCCCCCACAAATCTACGGTGATCCACTGGCCGACGTCCTCGGTGAGCCACTCCCAGAGCATCTTTCCGACGGCCAGCGCGATGACCGCATACAGCAGGAACTTCAGCAGCGGGTCGAGCGACCCGTCCTCGTCGAACACCACACCTCCAAACGTCTTGGGCAGCGATCACGCTCTATGCCAGTCATGCCGCACGCCTGAATCGGCTCGGGCGGGAGCGCGCGGACAATCCGAGAAGCTCGTGCAGAGCGGCACCGTCCTCGGCCCAGCGCCGTAGCTTTTCCCGGTCGATCCAGTGGACGCCGTGCCGGTCGCCCCACGCCATGGCATCGCGGGTGAAGGCTCCGTTGGTGACGACGACAGCGTGATCGGCTTTGTGGACCGGCCCGGCAGTCCCCTTCACCGCGTACATCACAGCTGAGCCCACTTTCCCGCCGACGCGGGTGTGCTTGGCCTGCACCACGATCCGGCCGCGCTGCGGATGGTCACCGATGACGTCGGCGGCCTGGTCGCCGCCGCCACCCACTCTGCGGGCCGGCCAGCCGTCGCGGACCAGCAGATCCCGCAGGGCGTACTCGAAGCGACGATCGTCCATGGTGTCGAACTCCGCGAGCGTGATCCGCAGAGTGGCCAGCCGCTCCTTCTCCCGACGCCGCATCGTGGTCGCCTGCCTGATCCGCCACGCCGCGACGGCTCCCGTGAGCAGGGCGAGAGCCAACAGGGCAGGCCAGGCCGCCTTCAGTGTGCCGACCTCCGTGGCCGCCGTCCGCGCCACCAGGACGAGCACAGCCAGGGCGACTACAGCCGCTGCGACCAGTTCCGCGGCACCGCGAGGGCGCCGCAGACGTATCGGTCCCATCAGCGGTCGGCCGTCGCGCTGGCCGCCGACTTCGGATCCGTCGGCGGTGTCGTGGCGGTGGACTCACTGAACCCGAACACCTGCCCCCACAGCCACACGCCGGCCAGTAAGCCGGCAATCATCCAACCGCTCATGCGCTTGGCGCTCCTGGGCTTCGGATTGCGACGGATGTGTCCGCGTACCCGGTGGAACCCGTCCGGCACCTTCGACATGTTTCCCCCTCCCGTCGGTGGGCCGCGGAGCGCGGCTCATCCCACAAAAGGGTGTAGCAGTGGGCACTGACAGCAGCTGATGGGTCATCACGGCGCTACGCCCCGGTCGAGTCGCCATCAGGCCAGGAGGGCCCACACCGTCAGGCCAATTCACGGGGCAGCGAGCCTGAGGCAGCTCAGCTGGGCGAATGCCCTTCTCAGCTCCCAAGCGGTTCACCATGGCCCTTTCCGCCAGTCCTCACACGGCGCGTGACCGCCCGTCTCTCACCTGCGGAAACAGCCCGGTCACGCCAAGCGGAGCTCTGCCGACGAATGGCGAAAAGCAGCGGAAGCGCACTCACAGCCATAGTGCGCCGGCGCCGCCCCTTCGAACCGTGGTTCTGCGACCATGACCCGGGGGCGTCACAGGGTGGGGAGGCACTGGTAGGCACTGATCAACCCGCCGCCGCGACGCCTCGGCGAAGCGCCACTCTCCCGGCGACCAGGCTCGGGGCTCTTCACCGGCCGCGACGCGTTCGAGAAGAGCGCGCTGCCGTTCGTTCAGGGCGGACCACCTGTGCACAGCTCCCAGCCCACACCGCGCTCCCACACACTGCATAGAGCCGAAAGAGTGACCCTCAGCCCGGGGCAACCGAGCACGGCAGAGTCGTCCACTTCAGTGCGCTCCAGCCCCTCGGCAGTCACTCAGCGTGCCTACGTCAGGGAGGGTCTTTCGTATCGTCGCCGCTGGTGACGTCGGCTATTCCTGGGGAGAATCTGGGGAGTATCCACGCCGCTGGGGAGCGCGTGGGGAGGATCGGCTACATAATGCGGCACGAACCTGAAACGCTCTGAAAGACGCGTCTGCGCAGGTCAACCACGGTTTCATCTGCATCACCGCAGGTCAGCGCCACCCCGTGGACAACTTCACGACGTACGTCCCCAGGTCATCTGCCTCGACGACTCCGGGGACGGAGCCGCCGGACCGCAAGGGAGCGATATAGCGGGTTGCGGTGACCTCAGTCAACATTTTCCCAGGGTGCCCGAATCTCTAGCCTTACAATCCACGACCAACTCCAAGCGTGCGCACCCCCAGCCCGGCCCTCACCACCGTCCACGTGCCGTACGAAGGGGACTGGGCCGCAGCGCCGTACGCCTCACTCTGGAACGAGAGGTGGGTTTCGCGTCCGACGACCACGTTCTGCTGAGCACAGCTCGTGATCCGGGATTCGCTGCGTCCGATGAGAGCGTAACGCGGCACCGTCCAGCAAGGGCTTTTCAGGAAACCCCCGCCGGTGGACCCCGTTCACCGGCGCGCCAGTGGATTCGGCAGCGGCAGATAGCGGGCGTCCGCCCCGTCCGCGCCCGTCCAGCGCAGCAGGAGGTTCGTCTTGCCGGGGAGGGCCGGCGAGGCGAGCAGCTCGTGCAGCTCGGGGACGGGGTGGCGGGCGAGTTCCGCACGGGCGGCGGGCCAGGGGTTCCAGCCGGGGTGGCGTTCGGCCAGCAGCTCGGCCACTTCGGTGAGGTTGTTGACGATCAGGCAGTAGACGAGCCGTTCCCAGCCCGCCCGACGGGACACGTCCGTCAGCAGCTTGACGCCTTCCGCATCCCGGAACAGCGCCTGGACCGGCAGGCCGTTGGCGTCCACCGCGACCAGCGTGTTCTGCAGGTGCGCCTCCAGGACGACACCATGGCGCTCGAACACCTCCAGCGCCGGGGGCACGACCTGACGCAGATACGCCGCCCACCACTGCGCCGGGTCGGTCAGCGCATCCAACGGGCTGCCCTCGAAGCCCTCGACGAGAGCAGCGGCGAGCAGCGGAGTGGCACCGGGCAGGACGTGCCGGCGCAGACCGTCGCGGGCCAGGACGGCCAGTTCCTCGAACGCGAAGCCGGCCGTACGGTAGCCGCGGTCGCCGAGCCAGGCCGCCGGGCCCTGGACCGCCGAGAACGCGGACGCCACGGCGGCGTCGGTGCGGCGCAGCTCGAGCAGGTCGTGGCGCCACAGCCGGCGGATGTCGTTGGTGATCCGCACATCCAGGCTGAACTTCATGAACAGGTCGTCGTCGGGGGCGTACACCGTGCGGATCGCGGCCGTGGGCCACACGGGCCGCGCGGTGTCGCCGAGCCGGATGAGGCGCCCGTCCTCGAACGCCTCCCGGATCTCCGGTCGGGCACCGACCAGGTCGAGTTGCCAGGGGTGCGCGGGCAGCAGCCGGTAGCCGCGCGGGGCGGTGCCGAGAGCGTCGAGCGCCGTCGTGTCGCCCTCCTCCACGACCGTGTCCTCGCGCACGCCCAGCAGGGTGAGCGGGAAACAGGCGTACGCCTCGGGCGCGTACGGCAGCCAGCTCGCCACGGGTCCGCCGCCGCGCGCCTTGGGGGCGGGGTGGTGGGGATGCCCGGTGATCAGGGACTGTTCGGAGCGTACGTACGGGTCCTGTGGTGCCGTCGCGCGGGTTCGCGCGGTCAGGATCGCGGCCACCGCGTCCCGGCTGTCGATCATCTCGCCCGGTAGTTCGAGGTTGGACAGGCCGGTGGCGCGGCGCAGTTCGTCGGCGGTGAGTTTGACCAGCTCGGCGTGGCTGAGCGGTTGCCAGGACCCGGCGGTGCGCACCTCGGGGTCGCGTGGGCGGCGTGCGCCGTGTACGCGCAGCAGCCTGCCGCTGGCTCGCAGGCGGTGGACGCCCTGTTCGTCGGCGGGTTCCGCCGCCTCCCGGAGCAGGCAGTTGAGCAGCGGGGCGGCCGCGTAGGCGTCGGCGCGCTCGCGGGCCTCTTCCCTGGGGTCCACGGGGTGCATGGGGTCCACACGATCCGTTCGTTCCGTACGGTGCACTGGCGATCAGTATGTCTGTCGTGGGTCCGACACCACGACGCGCCACCCCGTCCCCGAGGAGCCCCACCGTGTCCCCTTCCCTTTCCGCCGAGACCGAGACGGCAGGCGAGCTCGAGGCCGTGCGGCCCGGTCTGTCGGCGGCGTACGCGGCCGCTCTCCCGGGCGCCCGGGCCGCCGTCCTCACGCGCCTGTGGCGGGCGCTGGCGTACGAGCCGCTGGCGTGGATCGCGCGCCGAGAGCAGGCGAGTGGCGGGCTCACCCTCCACCTGGCCGACGGGCGTCGGCTGCACGGCCCGCCCGCCGACCCGTACGCGACGGCCGCGTACGTCGCCGAGGTGCGGCTGGAGGGGCGGACGTACGACCGCCCGGCGGAGCTGGTCGCGGCGCTCGGCGTCCCGCACGGTGACGTGTTCGCGGCCGAACTCGACCACAGCACCGCCTCGTTGGCCCTATCCCGTGCCGACCGGCCGGGGGACGCGCCCGAACCGGTGACAAGCTGGGCGTGGGAGCAGCGAGTGGTCGACGGACACCCTTACCACCCCAACTGCCGTTCCCGGCCCGGATTCTCGGTCGCCGAGCAGCTCGCGTACGGGCCCGAGCACCGGCCGCTGGTGCGCCTCGGCCTGGTCGCCGTGGACGACTGTGTCGTACGGGGCGAGTGGCCGAAGTGGCTGTGGGACGGCGAGCGGGCGCTGATCCCGGTCCACCCCTGGCAGAGAGCGCATGTGCTCGGCATGGCGGCGCAGGACGGTCCGGACACGCATCCGCTGATGTCCCTGCGGACGCTGGCGCTGCCCGACGACGGATCGCATGTGAAGACCGCGGTCAGCGCGCGGCTGACGTCCTCCGTGCGGGACATCTCGGTCGCCTCGGTCGAGACGTCGGTCGCGGTGTCCGGGTTCATGGAGTCGATCGCCGCACGCACGGACGGCCTCCTGCACATCACCCGGACCGTGGGGGCGGTCAGCGCCCACTCCCCCGACCTCGCGGCGGTGGTGCGGGAGTCGCCGGAGACGTACGCGGACACCGCGGCCGGTGAGCGGGTCGTCCCGGTGGCCGCGCTGCCGGTCACCGGACTGCTCTCGTCCCCGGACCGGCTCGCCGAGTTCACGCGTCTCGCCCTGCTGGTCGGTCTGCGACTGCTGGATCTGGGCGTGGCCCTGGAGGCGCACGGTCAGAACCTCCTGGTGGTGCTCTCACCCACGGGTGACCCGGTGCGGCTGGTCTACCGCGATCTCGCCGACATCCGGGTCAGCCCGGCCCGGCTCGCCCGACACGGCGTCAAGGCTCCTGATCTGGCGAGCCGGATGGTCACGGACGACGAGACGGCCCTGCGCCGCAAACTGTTCGGCTCGCTCGTGGCGGGCGCGCTGGCCTCGACGGCGGGGTCGGCGCCCGCACTGCGGACGGCGCTGGAGAGGGCCGTACCGGACCTGCCCCGCACCCCCGATCTGACGGTACTACGCGAAGAACCGCTGCCCACCAAGGCGTTGACGCTGATGCGGCTGTCCCCGCGGCGGCCCGGGGACCTGTGGACGCGGCTGCCCAACCCGCTCGTTCCGCGGACCACCCCCTCCGGTTCTTGATCGTTTTGAAGCGCGCCCCCTTTGATCAATAAGATCCGCCGATGATCACAAGAACACGGCTGGCGGCGGGCGTCTGCGCCCTGCTCGCCGCCCTGACGGCCGGGATCGCCGTCCCGACCGGCGCCGTCGCAGACGAGACGACGCCCCAGGACGCGCCCAAGGTCGATCTCATCCTCGACGTCAGCGGTTCGATGCGGGCGCGTGACATCGACGGCGATTCGCGCATGGACGCGGCGAAGCAGGCCTTCGACCAGGTGCTGGACACGACACCGCAGGACGTCCAGGTCGGCATCCGGACGCTGGGCGCCAACTACCCGGGCAACGACCGTCAGACGGGATGCAAGGACACCGCGCAGCTCTACCCGGTGGGGCCGCTGAACCGGGACCAGGCCAAGGCCGCCGTGGCCACGCTCCAGCCCACCGGCTGGACGCCGATCGGCCCGGCCCTGCTGAAGGCGGCGGACGACCTCCAGGGCGGCAACGGCTCGCGCCGCATCGTCCTCATCACGGACGGCGAGGACACCTGCGCCCCGCTGGACCCGTGCGAGGTGGCCCGGGAGATCGCGGCCAAGGGGGTCGGGCTGACCATCGACACGCTCGGTCTGGTGCCGAACTCCCAGATGAGCAAGCAGCTCAGCTGTATCGCCGAGGCGACCGGCGGGACGTACACGTCCGTGCAGCACAAGCAGCAACTCTCGAACAAGGTCAACCAGTTGGTGGACCGGACGGCGGACAAGGTGGTCACGCCGGTCGCCGCGGACGGCACCGACCAGTGCGCCACGGCACCCACCCTTGAGTCGGGCCTCTACACGGACCGCGAGGAGTTCGGGCAGCACCGCTTCTACCGCGTGGACGTCAAGCCGGGTCAGGAACTGCGCGCCTCGGTCAGTGTCTTCGACGACCGTCAGGTGAACCCCGACTACGGGGTGTCACTGCGGGCGATCACCGTGCGCGGACGCGAGATCGTGCGCGGCGAGGCCACGGGCACGGGCCGTACGGATGCGCTGTCGACGGGTCTGCGCTATCCGAAGGCCAAGAGCGACGACAACAACAACAACAACGACGACGTGCCCGCCGAGACGGTGTGCCTCCAGGTCGCCAACTCCTTCTCCCCGGCGGCCGGCGTGAAGACCACGCCCGGGATGCCGCTGGAGCTGACCGTCGACGTCGTCGGCGGTCCCGACCAGGCGGGCGACGTGGCCTCCTTCGGCCTCGGGCGCGGCTGGTGGCTGCTCGGCGCCCTGGTCCTGACCGGCTTCCTCGCGGGTCTGATCTGGGGCTGGCTGTCGCGCTGGCGGGTCGCGGTCTGGAGGACCAACTGATGCGTATCGCACGAGTATTGACCGCGGCGGCTCTGCTGCTGGGGGTCGCCGTCTCCCCGGCGGTGGCCGTCTCCCCGGCGATGGCCGACTCCTCGCCCTCCGCGAGCCCCTCGGGTGACAGTGCCGCGCCCACCTCGGCGGGCACGTCGTTCCGTACGGCGACGGAGATCGAGCAGGGGCAGCAGGCCACGGCGAGCGCCTCCACCGGCGACTACCTGTACTGGCAGTTCGCGGCGGAGGCCGAACAGCGGCCCACCGTGAAGGCGACGGTGAAGCTGCCCTCGTCGTCCCGGAGCGGCGCGCAGACCTGGCAGCTCGACGTGTACGACGGACTGCGGCGCCGCCAGGCGTGCCAGTACGGAGCGCAGACGCGGACCGCCGACCAGGACACGGCCTCCGTGGACCTGTCCTGCACGCTGCGCACGGTGCGCGCCTGGTCGGAGCCATGGGCCGACGACCCGCTGCCGGGCACCTACTACATCCGGCTGACCGTCGTGAACCTGGGCACGGCCGACCTCGGACTGCCCGTGAACGCCGAGGTCCGGGTGGACTCCAAGGACATCGGCGGTTCGGCGGCGGTGGACGGTTCGCTGGCCGAGCCGCTGGTGCCGGGGATCGCGATGTCGCAGCAGTCCTCGGACTCGCACGCGGCCACGCTCTCGTCGCTGAAGCCCGATGTCTCCGGCTGGTGGTCCGACCGCTGGGTGTGGACCGCGATCGGCGGCGTCCTCGCGGCCCTCGCGGGCATAGGCGGGTACGCGCTGACGCGCGGCTCGGGGCGTCCGTCGCGGATGCCCCCCGGCGTCTGAAACCCCCGTCGCAGGCAGGCGCCAGGCCCCCCGCCTCCCC
>CBFHCJ010000262.1:0-8719 GCA_965654005.1 uncultured Streptomyces sp.
CCGCCCTCGAGCGGCTCGATGGTCGTCGTACGCCCCGGCACCGGCACCGTCGCGTCCGACTGCACGTTGACCAGGGGGAACTCCTCCGTGCCCGGCGGTGCTCGGAAGACCCGGCTGGAGTAGGCGAGTCCGGAGTCCACCTCCTGAAGGGGCGCCTCGGGCACACCCAGCGCCTCCAGCCAGGCCGAGGCCCGTGAACCGCGCCCCGCCGCGTCGACGACCAGATCGGCCGCCAGCACCCGCTCCTCGCCGTCGGCCGTCCGCACGCGCACGCCCGTCACCCGTGACGCGCCGCCCTCCAGGGACAGAAGTTCGGTGCGCTGCAGTACGGTCACGCGCGCGTTGTCGGTGACCCGCTCGCGCACCACCCAGTCGAGCAGATCACGGCTGCACGCGATCATGAACTGCATCTCGGGCCAGCGCCGGAACCAGCCCCGCGGCTGCATCGACACGAGCCCCGTGGGCAGCGCGATCCGCCGGGCGCCCGCCGACAGCCATGCGTCGGTCACCCCCGGCAGCAGCTCCTCCATGGCTCGGGCGCCCCCGGACCAGATCACATGCACGTGCCGGGCCTGCGGCAGCCCCCTGCGCGGCTCGGGGCCGTCGGGCAGCACGTCCCGCTCGACGACGATGACGTCGGCGTACGTGCTCAGTGTCGCGGCGGCCAGCATGCCGGCCATGCCGCCGCCGATGACGACGGCTCTACAGGGTGCCGCACCCGAGGAGGTGCTAGCGGGTTCGCTCATGGAAGTCGCTTCCTGGCCTGGTCCCGGCCGGCCCCCGGGCGGCCGCGACGACGGGTGACTGACGCAGGGCGATCGACATCCGCACGAGGTCGCGGGGACCCTCGGGGGACGCGGCCGGGGCATCGTCCGCCGCCGCCGACCGGATCACCCTGCCCTCCGGATCGGCGGCCCGCGCCCGCACCGCCACCGCCACCATCACCGCGTCGGCCTCGGCCTGCGCCTGGACGGGGTCGGAGCCCGCCGCCACGGCGGCGTCGTAGGCGCGGGAGCGCACCTCGGAGTCGAAGTAGGGATACAGACTGAGCATGCCGTCGTGGATGGCGGACTCCCGCTGTGTCATCTGCAGTTCGGCCGACGACCACCAGGAGATCCGCACGCCGCGGCCCGCTTGGGCGGACACCGGCCGCAGCTCACGCCACAGCGGCCCGAGCCGACGATACGTCGACCAGGTGTTCCAACTGTCCCCGACCCGCTGACAGGCCAGCGGAAGGCAGAAGCCGACCGCGCTGATCTGCGCCCCGGCGGAGGCCAGCACGGGCGCCGCGCAGCTGCTCAGATAGTCCAGGTCGTGCCCGGTCCAGCGGGCGACGACGGCGGTGAACTTGGTCGCCAGATAGGCCAGGTTGAAGAAATAGCCGGTCACGATGATCATCAGCCCGGCGCGCAGCCAGCCGCGCACTTGGAGGGCCCAGCGCCCGCACAGCAAGTTCATCGCGACACCCGCGACGGTGAGGGCTGCCAGATACAGCACGATCATCTCGCGCATGTACGGGGTGCGGGCGTAGTACGTGTCGAAGTCGACCAGTCGCTCCACCGGTGCGTGGCCGAGCGCGAACAGCGCGATCAGGGTGACGATCACCAGACCGTATCCGGCGATGATCCGCCGGGTGGTGCGGCGGGTCCGATCGGGCGGTCCGCCGCGCCAGTTGACGACGAGCACGAGACAGGACGCACTGAACGCGCTCAGCAGGCAGTACACCAGCGGTGCCGAGAAGTTCGTGATGCCCGTGAGGTCGTTGACCCTCCCGATCGTCGGTGGTGCGGCGAAGAAGAACACCAGCCCTGCCAGCGTCAGCAGCGCGCACACCGACCGCAGTAGCGGATCGCGCCACGAACGGCTCAGCGCGGGCGCCTTGACGGTGAGCGCCACCCCCATTGCGGCGGCCGGTATGTAGTAGCTGGAACCATCCATGGTGTCGGCGTCTTCGCCCCTCAGCCCTGTGGTCCGCGATAGCCCAGCGACGCCTCGATCCGTCCCGCAAGGTCGTTGCGCTTGACGGGCCCCCGCAGCGACGAACCAGCCAGCCACGTACGGCACTTGGTGGCCAGGAGCAGCCCGAAACTCTCGGCCTCCTTCTCGTCCGAGAGGTCGAAGTGCGTACGGGCGGCGACCTTGTGGACGGTTGCCCGGAGATCGGCGGTGTCGCTCAGTAAGCGTGCCGCGACCGCGGCTCCCGCCACGTGGTGGCCGTGGTGCCGGGCGTTCATGTGCCACAGCTCGTGGCCGAGGATCACCAACTGGTGGTCAGGAGCGGTGCGTTCCTCGATGACGACGAGGTCCTGATCGGCCATGTCGAGCCACAGACCGCTCGCCGTGCCGGGCGGGAAGGGCGCCGTGCGGAACTGGACGGGACGGCCGCGGCGTCTGCTCATGCCGTGGCACAGCGCGGCGTACAGGTCGGCGGGTTCCGCCGGCGCCGGGAGCGAGAGCTCCGCGACCAACTCGCCGCACAGACGGCGCATTTCCCTTCCGATGCTCACGCTTCTCCCCCGGGATCAGGACTCGGGCCGCTTGACGCTCTCCAGGAGCATGTCCAGCCACTCCGCGACCTTGTCGCGGTGCTGGTCGGTGGGCAGCTGGGCCGCCCGCCAGGCTATGCCGCGCACCCCGTGGTCCTGCAGCAGCCGCTCCAGCGGGTCGTCGGCATTTTCGGCAGCCGCCGCGCGCTCGCGGTCGGCGAGCTGCTGGAGGAGTTCCTGCTCCGAACGCTGGAGGGCGTTCGCGAGCGCCTCGGGGTCCTCGGCCGTGAGGAACCCGGCATGCACCTTGAAGAAGCGCTGAATGGCGTCGCAGTGCTCCATGGTGGGGCGCCGGTCGCCATTGATGAGGGCACCCGCCTGCTGGCGCGACATGCCCGCGCCGTCGGCGATCTCCTGCTGGGTGTACTTGCGTCCGTTGGGCTTGAGCCGGGTGCGGCGCAGCAGGTCGAGTCGCTGCAGGAAGCGCGCCTGAAGGTCCGGCTCTCCGGCGGGCACACCGCTCAGCAGGTTCTTCACCACCGGCTCCGGGACCCCGGATTCGACCGACAGGCGCCGGAAGTCGAAGATCTCCGCGTGCGGCACGCCCAGCCGGTCGGCGAGGGGGGTGACACGGGCCACGACGGCCGGCAGCAGACCCGTCGCCGTGGCGCCCGGAACCTCGAAGCCATCCGTCACCGACAGATCTCCCACGTCTCTTCTCAGATCGTTCTCTTGGCCGTCCGGAACCAATGGGTCGTCCGGAACCATCCGGAGATTAGCCGTTCTCTCGAACTCACATCCAGGTCCCGCCACAACTGTGGCGAGATTCGGCCGTCAACAGGCGCCGAATGCCACGATAGTTGACACGGCTCGATGTGGGGCACCAGGATCAAGGCGCCGCGTGAAGGCCGCAAGGGCAAGAGGGGTGACTTCCCGATGGCGTTTCAGGCAAATGGGCAGCGGTCGCAGCCGCGACCTGTCCCCGAGAGTCCGGAAACACAGGCGTATCTGCAGGACTACGCCACGCTCCTCGAAGCCGTGCCCTTCCCGTCTGTCGTCTTCGACCACCGCTGGGACGTCGTCCTCGCCAACTCCGCGTTCGGGACCCTGTTCAGCGCGGTGGCGCCGCATCCGACGGCCATGCCCGGCGACAACTTCCTGCGGTTCGTGCTGTTCCACCCGGACGCGGCCACGATCCTCGGTGAGCACGAGTCGAGCTGGTGCCTGCCGATGCTGGCGCACTTCGCTGCGGCGGTGGAGCGGCACGCCCACGACCACGGACTGCAGTCCATCCTCCGGGACATCGCCCAGGACCCGATCATGGAGGCGGCCTTTCGGTACGGTCTGCCGCACTGGATCCGCGCGGTCGGCCCGCACGCTGTGGAGCACGACGGGGCGGTGCGTCCGCTGCTGCACCCCGATCCGCGCTGGGGCACCGACTGCCGGGTGGTGGTCGAGACACCCGAGTCCCTTCAGAACGAGGGCTATTCGCGGCTGACGCTGGTGCTGCGCAAGGCACGACGCCCGGCGCCCGTGCCGCGCGGGCAGCGCCGTGTCCGGCGCGGCGCGAGTCACCTGAGCGTGGTGTCCGCCCCGCAGGACTGAGACCTCCGCGGAGCCCCGGTCCCGTCGGCGTTCAGGTCGCCGACGGTACCGGGACTGGTTCTTGTCGTCGTAGTGCTCTGAACGGACTCGCCCCCTTGACGGTTACCGGACCGGGCCTTTGCCGTGATCGGAAAACGAGGGCCGCCCCGGTGCGGGACCGGGGCGGCGAGGTGGTGCGGGCGCCTGGGCGGCGCGGTGGTGCGGTAGGGCGTGCGGGTCACAAATCCAGGACGAGGCGCTTCCCGCGGCACCGGGACACGCAGATCATCATGGTCTCCCCGGCCTCTCGCTCCTCGTCCGTGAGGACCGAGTCACGGTGGTCCGGGGTGCCCTGAAGGACATCGGTCTCGCAGGTGCCGCAGGTGCCCTCGGTGCAGGAGTAGAGCACCTCGACGCCCGCGGTGCGGACCGTGTCCAGGACGGACACGTCCGGTGCGACGGTCAGCGTCCGGCCGCTCCGCCCCAGCACGACCTCGAACTCGGTGTTCTCACCGGTCTCCTGGTCCTTCGGCTGGAACCGCTCGATGTGCAGCGCACCGGACGGGCAGCGCTCCTCCACCGCGTCGAGCAGCGGGCCCGGGCCGCAGCAGTAGACGAGGGTGCCCTCGGGCACGTCGTCGAGCACGGATCCGAGGTCCAGCAGCCCGGTCTCGTCCTGCGGGGCGACGGTGACCCGGTCCCCGTAGCGGCTCAACTCACCGGTGAAGGCCATGGAGTTGCGGCCGCGACCGCCGTACAGCAGCGTCCACTCGGCGCCCGCAGCCCGAGCCGCGGCGAGCATCGGCAGGATGGGGGTGATGCCGATACCCCCCGCGATGAATCGGTAGCGGGGAGCGGGGTGCAGGGCGAAGTGGTTGCGTGGACCGCGTACCCGGACCTTGTCGCCCTGCCCCAACTGCTCGTGCACATAAGCGGATCCGCCGCGCCCGTCCGGCTCCCGCAGGACCGCGATCCGCCATACGGAGCGGTCCGCCGGGTCACCGCACAGCGAGTACTGCCGCTCCAGTCCGGGCCCGAGCACGACGTCGATGTGGGCGCCCGGCTCCCAGGCCGGAAGTTGCTCGCCCAGCGGGTGGCGAAGGCTGAGGGCGAGCACGCCGTCTGCCGCCGGCTCCCGACGCTCGACGACGAGTTCGGCTTCGTACACGGTCATGAGGTGGTTCCTTGAAACTGGTGTCCTTCGGGGTGGGCGAGCATCCACTCCCACATCAGAACCGGGTCCTGCGCGGTGTGCTCGGCACCGCAGTGGCAGGTGCCGTGCAGGACATCCGTGCCCGGGAGCCAGTCGATGCGGTAGATCTCGCCGGTGGGGCTGCTCACTGGACCTTCTCCACGGGCTTGTCGCCCTCCTCGACCAGACGGGCGAGGATACGGCGGGCGGCGAGGCCGCCGGTGTCGATGTTGATGCTCAGCTCCTGGTAGCCGGCCCGCTCGGTGCCGAGCGTCTTCTGCAGCAGATTGAGCGCGACGACGTCCTGCATCACGACCGTGTGGTTGAAGTCCCGTAGAAACGTGGTGACTTCCTCGTCGTCCTTCGCGAAGTCCCGGGAGACCGCCCAGAAGTCGTACACCTTGCCGTCCGTGGACGGGGTGATCGCGTATGTGATCTCGGTGTGGAAGCCGTTCGGGTCGCTGCCGTCCGCTTCGGGCAGCACGCCGACCGGGGCGATGCGGCTGTGCAGGAGGTAGAGGCAGGGGGCGTGGTACTCGATGTCCTGCCAGCGGGTGATGCGGCCCTCGATGCCGGTGGAGCGGGCGTAGAACGGCGGGCACTCCGCGTCGTCCATGTGCCGGCTGACGCGGACGATGGCCGCGCCCTCGTCGACCTCGGTGGTGATCGGCGTCTCGGCGACCTCGGGGGTGCCGATGTAACCGCCGTGCAGATAGGTCTCGTGGGAGAGGTCGAGGAGGTTGTCGACGAGCAGGCCGTAGTCCGCGTCGATGGGTTCCATGCCCTTGACGGTGACCCAGTCGGGGGAGTCGAGGTGGCGGGCCCGTGGGATGGTCTGCGGATCGGCGAGCGCCGGGTCGCCGATCCACACCCAGACCAGGGAGTCCTGCTCGACGACGGGATACGAGGCGACGCGGGCCGTGCGCGGGATGCGCTTCTGCCCCGGCACGTACACACAGGCACCCGCCGCGTCGTACGTGAACCCGTGGTAGCCGCACACGATCCTGTCCCCGTCCAGCCGGCTCTCCGACAGCGGGAAGCGACGGTGGACACAGCGGTCGGCCAGGGCCACCGCGGTGCCGTCGTCCTCGGTGCGATAGAAGACGAGCGGTTCACCGAGGATCGTACGGCCGAGCAGCTCGCGTCCCACCTCATGGCTGTAGGCGGCGACGTACCACTGGTTCCTGGCAAAAGCGGTGATGTGCGGCATGAGAGGGGTCCCGTCATCCTCGACGTCGTGTCGGGAACACCATGACGATGTCGCCTCCACCCCGGCAATAGGACTTCCGTCGGACGGAAACTCCCTGGTCAGCCGCTTGCTGCCTGCCACGTGGTATTCAGTTCGCTTCACCGCTCCGGTCGAGACCGGGAGAGGTGCACTTTCTGGTCCTGCACTCGCGGGGTCGAATCGGGGTCGAATCGAGCACTTCGACCGTTCCACGGGTCGATGCGCCCTCTTGCCGCGATGGGTAGCCTCGCTTCGTCGTCGAGTCTTTCACATTAGGGGCGGACCGGGTCAAGTCCCCTTCTCGGACTCGCCATCAGGCCGCTTGTTCCCCGGACGGGTCCAATGGGGTAAACAAGCCGCTGAATGTCGTGACGGCCACGCCCTCCACAGCTCGCGGCGGGTGGGCGTAGGTCTCCCATGTCTCGGCGAACCTTGCATGTCTGCTGAGGGCCTGAACCGTCTTCGGGTCGTGCTGACCTGACGCGCCAAGCTGAGACGTGTAGAAGTGCTTGAGGTCATGGAACCGCGTCTCTGGTGGCAGTCCGGCCAGCTTGACGGCGGCACGCCACTTCTCGTTGAAGTCTCGGCCCGAAACTGGCCGACCGTATCGGTTAGTGACGATCAGACCCTCGTCTGGAGGCGGAACCCAGCCGCGGCGTCGGCGGTCACCTTCCGCGCGGTGACTCACCGGCGCAAATTGGGGGAAACGTTCGATGTGCTTCTTCAGTCTGTCGATGAGGAAGGCGTCGACAGGCAAAGTTGCCGCGCTGGCCTTGGTCTTGAGCTTCGCCGACTTGCCTCCCTGTCGCTGTTCTTCGATGTACAGAAGGCCCTCCGACCAGTCGACGGATGTCTTCCTGAGGCCGATGGCCTCTCCTTCACGGAGTCCTGCGCATGCAGCGATCCACACGAAGATCTCGAAACGCGGCTCGACTTCCCGCATCGCGGCAGCGAGGCGGTGAACCTGCTCTGCGCTCAGGGAGACTTTGACACGTCCCTCCACTTCCGGCAGTTCGATCCGTGACACGACGTTGGCCGGCAGGGGAACGTCCTCGTCGATCATGTAGTTGACGAGGATGCGCCAGGTTTTGAAGATCTGAACGCCGTAGACGCCTCCAACGGTGGGTTGGTCGATCAGGTAATCCACGAGGGCCATGCTGTGCTTGCGGCGCAGCGTCCGGGCTATGTACTTCCCGAGGAACGGAATGATGTGGACCCGGATGTGCGTGTCGTACGTGTCAGTCGTGTTCTTGTTCTTGTTCTTCTTCCTTCTGCGTTCTAGGAATTCTTTGGCGTAGAACTCGACTGTTTCGTTGCCCAGGTCTGGATCGACCCAACTGCCATTGCGGATCTGCACTCGGACTTCGTCTAGATGGTCACGCGCTGCCTCCCACGTGTCGAACGCTGGACGGCGGCCCTTGCCGTTCGGGTCCGTGTAACGAGCCTGCCATTGCTGACCCCGTCCGTGGTCCGCTGAAGGGTACAGCGGGTTCTTCTTTGTGCCGCATTTGCATGGTATGTCACCTGGTTTCGGATATCTTTTGTGCCACCGATCAAACGGTGCATCGGACTCGGCCATGCTCCTCTTTCGTGAGTGAGTTCCAGATTTTCTAGGACCTGTGATACCTAGGGATCTAGGAGCTTAGGCGGCTGGGCAAGTGCGCCGTTCTTGATGCGCTCGAAAAGGTCGTTGACCTCATGCTCGCTGTAGCGCACCCGGCTGCCATTTCTATTACCCCCACGGTTGTCTCCTGGTCCTGGCCGGTAGTACGGGCCAAGAGGAATCGCGTGCAGTAGACCACGATTGGTCCAGCGGCGACGCGTCGAAGGTGAAATGCCAAGTCGGTGTTCCACCTCACGGGGCATCATATAGCGATCGACGGAATCCGATGGAGTGGTTTCGGTTGCCCTCTCCGATTTGCTTATCGAGGCGCCCGAGTCTGCAATTTCGGGTGAACTCGAAGCCGAAACCCTCCTGCTTCTGAACCTGGCATCCGGCAAGATCCAGCCTCCTGTGGCCACGTCCCTCACCCGTTGTGGGTTGACCTGGACGCCAAGCCCGCGGTGCGAGCGCGCCAGAGCCATCCATCTACAGGTGTTTATGTATGAAGGTGACGCTAGCCCATCCGTTCCGGATACGACAGATCCAGCGCGCGTGTTATTGATGCTTATGGGGTGTTATGTCGTAAACACTTGTAGAGAGAAGTGAGCAGTCCGCCCCCACGCCCG
>CBFHCJ010000263.1:0-8716 GCA_965654005.1 uncultured Streptomyces sp.
CGCCCCTCCGCTGTCCGGCTCACGGCCCCGACATCACGGTGCATGACGCCCGCGCGCTCGCCGGACGGAATCACGGCCGGCGACGCAAGACCGGCATCAGCCACCGCGCGGCATCGCTTCCTCTTTATACGGAGACATCCGTGGACATCCTTCGACACCGGCGCACCACTCGCTTGAAGGCTTTCGCGCTGCTCCGGCAGTTGCGGCCCCAGCTCTTTCACCAACCACTTGGCATCTCTTGGCCGACGCCACCTGGCCGTCGAGAACGAGAGTCGTCGGAGCGGGGGGCCACGGGATCCGTGACGTTCGGCTCGGCGGTGTCCGGCAGTCGTGGGGCTTCCGGGCCGTCAGGCCTGGCTCCCGGCGGTCAGTTGCCGGTGGGGCTCGCGGCCAAAGCCGAGCACCGGAGCGAGTCGGCGCTCCTCGCGCCAACCTGCCCCGCTTCGCCGAGAGTTCGCTCTCAGGCGGGTTGTGGATGCGCCGAAGGGGGCTGACCAGCCGACCCGTTTCCGGTTTCCCGCCCCGGTGCCGAGAGGCGCCGCAGCTCTTCGGCTACCTGGAGTTTTGGTGCCTGCAACAGCCTCATCCCCGCAATCACTGGCTACGCCACCCCCGGCCCCAGCCTCGAATCGGTGGCCTCCGATCATCTGGGCACTGCTCGTCGCGACGTTCGTCGTGCGCGCCGCCGGTTTCGTCTACCCATACCTGCCCTATCGCCTGGCTGAACTGCACCTGGACACAGCAGCTGTGAGCACGGTCCTGGCGTTGTGGGGTGCCGGCTGGTTCACCGGGCAACTGCTGTGCGGATGGCTGGCCGACCGGGTCGGTCGCCGGGCCACCCTCGTCAGCGCCATGGCGGTGGCGGCTGTGAGTTTCCCTCTCCTCGCCGAGGCCCGCACCCCGCTGGCCCTGGGTGTCGCGGCTGCTGTGTCCGGTCTTGTCTACGACGCTCCCCGCCCGATCGTGTCCGCCCTCGTCGCCGACACCGTCCCGGACGAACCGGGGCGCGCACGCATCACTGGCTGGCGGCACTTCGCCGTCAACCTCGGAGCCGCCACCACGGGGCTTGTCGGCGGAGCCCTCGCGGAGCCCGTCGGCATCTCGGTGCTGTTCTGGTGCAACGCGGTGGTGTGCGCCGCATTCGCCGTCGTCGCGCTTCGGGTTGTCCCGCCGCCCAGCTCGGGGCACTACCTCGGCAACGGAGCGCACCGGCAAGCCTTCACCGACCCGCTGCTGTGGCTGCTGTGGCTGGCGAGCCTACTGATCCTGATCCCGGTCGCCGCTCTCTTTTCCATTCTCCCGATGATGATGGCTCAGGACGGTCTGCCGCCCACGGCATACGGCTGGACCCAAGCTGCCAGCGCCGCCGCCGTGATCGGACTGTCCCCCCTTCTCAACCCCTGGCTTGTACGCCGAGCCAGGCGCACCACCCCGATGGTGGGCCTGCTCAGCACGAGCGGGATCATCCTCGGCGCGGGCATGGGTTCCGCCGGCCTGGCCTCCTCGACCGTCGGGTACGGCGTCGCCGCCGTCCTGGCGGTACCGGGCGAGATCATCGCCTTCGTCGCCGCCACCGATGTCCTCAACAGGATCGCGCCGCCGCCGAGCCGCGGCGTGTACGCGGGCATCTGGGGCACGACGCTGGCTGCCGCGGTTTTGTGCGCCCCCGCCCTCGGCGGGTGGGCTCTCGCACTTGGCGGCCACCACCTCGTCGCCCTGACCACCCTCATGACCGGCCTGCTCGGCGCCGCCCTCTGCCTGCCGTTGGCCGCGCTCCTACACCGTCCGTCGCGAGCGTGCGCATGACGGCTCGCGACAGTCGGCCATCCAGCCGGCCCACGTCACCGCCCTGCGGCCGATCAAGAGCCACTGGCCGATCACCCGCGCTCTCACCACGGCCCAGGGTGCCCGGCGAAGTGGCTGGCTCCCTATACAGCCGCGCACAAGCCGAGCCAGGCCCACATGCCGTCACATCCCACCGCTGCAGAAGGAGGACACCGCACGATGCGACACACGCCCGCATCCCGGCGCCTGCACCAACTGACCGTGTTCGCCGTCGGCGTGACCATGGCCGCCACCCTCACCGCGTGCGGCTCGGACCCCGTCAAGGCCGATGCACCCACGACGAACCCGAGCCCCACGCCCACCGGAGCGGTCACGCGCACCGAAGCCGCCAGAATCCTCGACCGCTACGAAGAGATCAACGCGCAGGCAAACAAGATCCAAAACGCTGAACTTCTCGGCACAGTGGAAGGCGGCCAGCTCTACGAGCAGTCCAAGGCCGACTACCGGCTCTTCCCGACCTGGCCGCAGAAGGACCAGGCGTACTACAAGAAGCCCTTCACCTACCGCGACCGCTCCTACTACATCCCTCAGGGCCAGAGCTGGTTCGCCGTCAAGGCCACTGCCAGCGGCTCGAAGGATCAGGCGCTCCTCGTCTTCGACAAGACCGCCGACCGCCACTTCAAGATGGTCGCCGCCGTCTACACCGACCCCAAGAGCCCGATCCCCGCCGTCGACACCAGCCACGGCCTGGCGACCGCCGCCACCCCTTCCGCCCGCGTTGGCACCCTCGCCCCCGACCAAATAGCTGGCGCCTACGAGGACCTATACGAGACCGGCGGGAAGAACACTGGCACCCAACTCGCCAGCACCACCGCCACCCGCACAGCTCTCAACACCTACCGCGAACGCACCACCTACAAGAACGCCAAATACGCCACGCTGCACTGGGAAGCCACCCAGCCCACCCACCCGAAGATCTACGTCCTTCGACTCCGAGCCGGCGGAGCACTCGCGGTCTTCCCCACCGCGCACAACCGGATGGAGCAGCTCAAGGACGGATACATCTACGCCGGCTACGTCAAGATCACCCCAGGCTCGCAGCAGGCCGTCTACAACAAGACCCCGCGCGTGGCCATCCTGGACGAGTTCCAGGGACAGGCCCTCGCACAGTTCACACCCGCCGGTGAACCGAAGGTGCTCGGCGTCGAGTACCAGATGGTGGACTCGCGATGAGCGCGCCGCACCGGACGAGCCGGGCCAGCGGACACCCCCAGACGAACCTTCGTTTCACCGCCACACTCCATGACGAGGGGTGGGCCCGCGAGCGTGACACGCGCTTCGCGCGTTTCCTCGCCCAGCGACTCGCCGACGTGGAGGCGACCGGCTGCCTCGCCGAGCGAAAGCTCGCGGCAGGCCTGCTCGATCTCTACACCGAATGGCACCACAAACGCGAACTCGCCGCGGCCAGCCAGCAGGACCCCGCTACTGCAGAGGCCGACGCCATGGGCTGGGCGCTGCGGTGCCTGGCCCACAGCGCTTGGCGGAACACACCAAGATGGGAACCTGCCTTCCATCCCGCCGCCACCGCACCCATCGCCCGAAGCGGCGGATACGTCCCGGCGCTCCGGCCATGACCCTGCTCGACGGCGCGCGGGCGTCCCGTGGCAGACCGCTCCCCGTGGTCCGCTACCGCGACGTGCTGCGTGTCCCCTACGCGGCGCAGCTGCTGGGCGGGTCGCTCATCGGAAGACTGCCGACCGGCATGGCCCCGCTGGCGATCCTCCTCAGCGCCGATCACGGTGCCGAGGACGGACCGTCGGCCGGCCTGCTCGCCGCGGTGTACCTGGTGGCGAACGCCATTGGCGGCCCACTCAGCGCCCGCCTGGTCGACCACTACGGGCCAAGGCGCGTGCTCCCCGTGGGTGCCGTCCTGAGCAGCACTGCCTTCCTCGCCCTGGCCGCCGGTCCAGCGGAGATCTGGTGGGCGGTCGCCGGCGTGACGGCCGCAGGGGCAGCCCGGCCCCCGCTGGATGCAGCGCTCAGAACGTTGTGGGGCGTGCGGGGGATGATGTCGTCGCCCGCCCACCAGCGGGTAGCGCTTGCCCTGGACTCCGGGACTCAGGAACTCATTTACATCGTCGGCCCGCTGCTGGTGGCCACGATCGCCGCGACCACGTCCGCTTCCTGGGCGCTCGTGGCGACCGCGGCCGTCGGCGCCCTCGGCACCGTCCTGTTCGTGAGCACCCCGGTCTCCCGGGCACACCACGGCTTCAAGTCGCAGTCCGCACAGCCTGACTGGCTTGGCCCGATCCGCTCGGCGCGCCTTCGGGTGCTGTACGCGGCGATGGCGTGTGTCGGAGTCACCATCGGGGCTCTCACCCCCCTTGCCGTGGACGCGGCCGACCGGTTCGATGCCCCCGAACTCTCCGGAGGCCTGCCTGCGGCCCTGTCGTGCGGCGCCGTCTTCGGCGGCCTCGCCTACGGGGCCCGAGCCTGGCGGGGGAGCACCGCCAGCCACCTGATCGTCCTGTCCGTCGTATTTGCAGCCGGCTGGATCCCCCTGACCGTCGCAGGAAGCCCCACAACTGCGCTGTCCGCGGCAGCGATCCCCGGGCTGGCCATGGCCCCCCTGCTCGGTGCGGGCTTCGTCACGACCAGCGCCCTCGCTCCGCCCGGGCACACCACGGAGGCCCACGCCCTGCTGGTCGCCTTCCTGGATATCGGGTGCGCGATCGGCACGGCCGCCGCAGGCGTCACCCACGCCCAGGCCCTCCTCCCGGCCGGTGCAGCCGCCGCAGCGCTGATTCTCGCCACCACCCGACGTCGCAATCCGGCATGTCCGCATGCCCTCCCTCCCATGCCTGACCCCGAAGCCAAGAAGGAGCCCCTTCTGTGAGCCCGTTCCTGATCACCCGCACCCTGCCTGAGGAGGCCACCGACGCCGCCCTGCGCGCCGACGTCCTGCGCGGCCTCACCCGCACCCCGAAAATGCTGCCGCCCAAGTGGTTCTACGACTCACACGGCAGCGAACTGTTCGAGAAGATCACCGAACTGCCCGACTACTACCCCGCGCGCGCCGAGCGCGAATTGCTGATCGCCCGCTCCGCTGACATCGCCGCCGTGACCGGCGCCCGCACCCTGATCGAACTGGGCTCCGGCTCGTCCGAGAAGACGCGCTACCTGCTGGATGCCATGCCGGACCTCGACACCTACGTGCCGGTGGACGTCAGCGAGAGCGCCCTCACCCAGGCCGGACACGCTCTCGTCGAGCAACGCCCAAGCCTGAACGTCCACGCCCTCCTTGCCGACTTCACCACCGGTCTTGCTCTGCCGGGCACGCCCGGGCCACGACTCCTGGCGTTTCTGGGCAGCACCATCGGCAACTTCCTGCCTCGCGAACGCGCCACACTGCTGTCCTCCATACGCTCCCTGCTCTCGCCCGGCGACGCCCTCCTTCTCGGCACCGACCTGGTCAAGAACGAGCGCTCCCTCATCGCCGCCTACGACGACGCCACCGGCGTGACGGCCGCATTCAACAAGAACGTGCTCAGCGTCCTCAAGCGTGCGCTGGGTGCCGACTTCGATCTCGGCGCCTTCGAACACGTGGTCCGGTGGGACGCGGTGAACGAGTGGATCGAGATGCGGTTGCGGTCGCGCACGGACCAGACCGTGAAGATTCCCGCACTCGGCCTGACGGTCGACTTCGCGGCCGACGAGGAGATCCGGACGGAAGTGTCGGCCAAGTTCCGTGAGCCGGTCGTGCGTCGCGAACTGGCGCTGTGGGGACTGGAGGTGACGCGATGGTGGACCGCGGGGCCGCTCTACGGCCTCGCGCTCGTACGGCCTTCAACTCCACCGGCCGCTGCCCGGACGGATGCCGCCTCGCTTCGGTCCTGGACCGATGACGGTTCGTCATGAACTGCTCGACGCCTTCACACCATGTTTCGCCTGGAGCGGCAGCGTGAACGGCTGTGGCGCCCGGCGGCTCACCGCCGCCCTCCTTGCGACGGCGGGCTACTTGGCCACGATCCCGACCGCGAACTGGCTGACCACCCGCTATCCGGCCGCTCCCGTCGCACCCGGAGTTCTTGCTCCAGCCGGGGTGTACGTGGTGGGCCTGACGCTGGTCATGCGCGACGTCGGCAGGGAACTGGCCGGACGTACGCCGATGGCCATGGCCATGGTCGGCGGAGTGGTCCTGTCGTACTGGACCGCCAACGAAACGGTCGCGACCGCGTCCGCAGCGGCCTATGTCCTGTCAGAGTCCCTCGACTTCGCGGCGTACGAATGGCTGCGCAACCGCAGCTTCACCCTCGCGTTGGCCATCTCGAACGCAGTCGGCCTGATCGCGGACAGCATTCTCTTCCTGCCCCTCGCCTTCGGGTCACTGCACTATCTGCCCGGGCAGGTGATCGGGAAGGTCTGGATGACGGGCGTCGCCGTTGTCCTTCTCCTCCTTCGGCGTCGCGCCCACGGTGTACACCACCGAGCGCCCAGTCTCCCCGACGCCACCCCTATGACAGAGGCCCGCTCGGAGCGCCACGACGGCACGGGACACGACGGTCTCAGGCACCGGGCCACCCCGCCGACGCGTCCACAGCCAAGGAACGAGGCCGCACCCGAGGTCAAACCGTGACGGGGCCGAAGTTCCACGCGTTCTTCCTGGGCGCCAAGCCTCACTTTCTGGCCCACACGGATGTGCCGCTATTCGTCGCCAATCCTCACCTGGCTGCTCGGCGTACCCTTCCACGAGCCTTGGGCACATTCGCCGTGGATTCCGGCGGATTCACCCAACTCAGCCGGGACGGGACCTGGGACACCGGCCCCAGCCCGCGCACATACGCCCGGCAGATACGCCGATACCGCGACGAAATCGGAAACCTGGCCTGGGCGGCACCACAGGATTGGATGTGCGAGGACGCCATCATTCACGGCGGATCCGTAGGCCGTCAGTTCTACCCAGGAACCGGGCTGAGCGTGCAGGAGCACCTGCGACGCACCGTCGGGAACTATCTGGACCTGCGCAGCGCGGACCCCGACCTCCCCATCATCCCCGTCGTGCAGGGCCGTCGACCGGCCGACTACGAACGCTGCATCGACCTCTACCACCGGGCCGGCATCAATCTGCTGACGGAACCGGTCGTCGGCATCGGCTCCGTCTGCCGCATCCAAGCCACTGACGAAGCAGCCGAGATCGTCGAAACGGTGGCCGAAATCCTCGGTCCCGGCCGCTGCCATGGATTCGGATTCAAAATCACCGGGCTACGGAAGGCCGCATACCTCCTGGGCAGCGCGGACTCACACGCCTGGTCCGCTCAAGGCCGCCGAACATCCGCACGCGACTGCACATTTCGCTTGCCACGCTCCCGCGGCCCACACAAGAACGAGGCGAATTGCCTGCGCTATGCGCTGTCCTGGCGCCAACGCGTTCTGACCGCAATCGAAGCAGGAGTCCGTACCCCTCCTTTTCCCTCCTACGAAAGAGGAGACACAGCATGAGCTACCACCATTCCGCAGATGCCCGTCCGATCCTGCTGCTGGGTGCTGGAGCACCCGAATTCCGGGAGTACATCCTGCGCCAGATCGCCCGCGTCCGGCCCGTGGTGCTCGTCGACCAGGACCCGCCCAAGTGGGCCCGCCCCTATCTCGCTGCCCAGACGGCCGTCGACCTCCGGGACCCCAAAGCAGCGGAAGCATCCCTGATCAAGGTCGCGGACCAGCTTGGCGCAGCCGGCGTAACCACCTATATGGAGCACTTCGTCGTGCTCACGGCACGGATCACGCACCAGATCGGCCTGCCGGGCAACTCTCCGACGGCTGCTGCCGCCTGCCGTGACAAGGCCACCACCCGGCGCCTCCTGGCTGAGCATGGCGTTCCTTCGGCGAGCTCGTACCTTGCTCAGGATGCCGACCACGGAGTGAAGATCGCCCGTCGACTGGGCTATCCCGTTGTCGTCAAGCCGCGAGGCCGGGCGGGAAGCGCAGGGGTCTTGCGGGCCGACAGCGACGACGACGTACGCGCGGCCTTCCACCGCGCCCTGATGGACAGCGTGCTGGGACTGGAGGCCTGGTCTGTGACCGGAGCCCTGGTTGAGGAGTACCTCCAGGGACCCGAGATCAGCGTGGAGACCGTGGTCCTCGCCCCCGACCAGATTCGGATCGTGGCCGTCACCCGCAAGACCCTCGGTCCGGAACCGCAGTTCCAGGAGGTCGGACACAGCGTCGACGCCGCGGACCCGCTGCTGCACGACGGCGCCCTCGCCGGCGTCGTGACCGCGGCCGTGCGGGCCCTCGGGCTCAGCCTAGGCGTCCTGCACATCGAGCTGCGGCTGACGCCCAACGGTCCGCGGGTGATCGAGGTCAACGGCCGCCCCGCTGGGGACCTCATCCCGCTCCTCGTCGAGCGGGCCACCGGCGTCAACTTGCCCCAGGTACTGGCAGTACTCGCCGCCGGCGGGACACCCGACCTGGCCCCGACACGCTCCGAGGCCTCCGCGATCGGCTTCCTGTACCCCGAGCACACCGGATACATCGAACAGCTCGACGTGCACGGTTCCCTGCGCGATCAGCTGTGGCTGGAACGGCTCGTGTGGACACGAGATCTCGGCACCCAGGTGACCGCGGCGCCGCGCGCCAGCATCGATGACCGCATCGCCCACTGGGTCGTCACCGGCCCCACGGCCGCCGACTGCGCCAAACGACGGGACATGGTCGCCGACCACCTCTCCGTACGCGTCTCCCGCCCCGCGCACACCACGAGTTGCACGAAGTGACCGCTCCCGCAGCCCAGGTACCCATCTCCCGAGGAAATTGCTTGATGGCCACCGCCCGCCTCGCAGTTGGGGCGCGCGCTCCCTACGCGACGGGGACCGCGAGCGTTGCCGTCATCGCCCCGCAAGCCGGCTCCGGCTACCCCAGCGCTCTCGCGCGT
>CBFHCJ010000264.1:0-8711 GCA_965654005.1 uncultured Streptomyces sp.
CGGGAGCCGCGCCTGGGGGTGCTGGAGATGTCCCGGCGGCTCGGCGTCGCGCGGGGCACCGTGCAGGCGCGCCTCGATCGGCTTCAGTCGAACGGAGTGATCCGCGGATTCGGCCCCCAGGTGGATCCGACGGCGCTCGGCTACCCCGTCACGGCGTTCGCGACGCTGCAGATCCGACAGGGCCAAGGGGCGGACGTCCGGGCGCACTTGGCGACGGTCCCGGAGGTCCTGGAACTGCACACCACCACCGGCAGCGGGGACATGCTGTGCCGGCTGGTGGCTCGCTCGAACGCCGATCTTCAGCGTGTGATCGACCGGGTTGTCGGTTTTGATGGCATCGTCCGGGCCTCCACCGCGATCGTCATGGAGAACGCCGTTCCGCTGCGGATCATCCCGCTGGTGGAACAGGCGGCGGAGGACCGGGAGACGACCTAGCCGACCGGGGTGAGCGCGCGTGACCTTCTGGAAGTACCTGCACCATCACCACCAGCAGTTGTTCACGGACGCCTGCCGGCACGTCGTCCTGGTCGTCCCGTGCGTGGTCGTCGCGACGGTGCTCGGGGTGCTGATCGGCATCGCCACCCACCGCAGCGAATGGGCGGGCCGCCTGGCCACCACCTCCGCCGCCGCCTTCCTGACCATGCCCGCCCTCGCCGTGCTCGGTCTGCTGATCCCGTTCGTGGGCCTGGGCGTGCGGCCGGCGGTCATCACGCTGACTCTGTGCGGGCTGCTGCCCGTCGTGCGGAACTGCGTCGCGGGGTTGCGCGGCGTCGATCCGGCGCCGGCGGAGGCGGACCGGGGCGTCGGCGGGTCACGCGTGGCCCGGCTCGTCCGGCTCTTGCGCGTACAGCTGCCGCTCGCCTGGCCCCCGATCCTGGGCGGGATCCGGGCCTCCACACAGCTGTCGATGGGCCTGGCCGCACTCGCCGCGTACGCCTCCGGGCCCGGCCTCGGCAAGGAGATCTTCCGCGGCCTCAGCGCCCCGGGCGACAGGGAGGCGCTCGACGAGGTGCTCGCGGGAACGCTCGGGATCATGATGCTCGCACTGTTGTTCGATGTCGCGTACGTCGTCGTCGGGCGGCTGACGGTTTCGGGACAGGCGAAGGCGGGCGCCCCGTAGACGCACACCGAGGCCCGTAGACGCACACCGAGGCTGTAGACGCACACCTAGGCCCGTAGACGCACACCGAGGCTGTAGACGCGCACCGAGGGGGCGGGCGACGGAGAGGAGAAGACGACGTGACCACACCCGAGGTGAAGGAACGAGAGGAAACCGCTGTCCCGCCTCCGCCGAGTCCCCCGGTCCGGCGAATCACCTGGCAGAAGCTGACATTGCTGCCCCTGGCCCTGGTGGCCCTGCTCCTGGTGACCGCGCTGTGGTTCCGGCAGGCCCGGCTGGACCCGGTCTCCCGGACGGCGCTGGCCGAGGGGCAGGTGTCGAAGGCGCTGTGGGAGCACGTCGAGCTGACCGTCCTCGCCACGTTGGTCGTGCTGATCATCGCGGTCCCGCTGGGCATCCTGCTCACCCGCACCCCCTTCCGGGGATCCGCCCCGCTGACGGCGGCGATCGCCACGCTGGGCCGGGCGGCCCCGGCGATCGGTCTGCCGGCACTGCTGGTGATCTGGCTCGGCGCGGGCCGGAAGGCCGCCCTGATCGGCATGGTCCTCTACGCCGTCCTGCCCGTGCTGTCGCAGACGATCGCGGGACTGAGGGCGAAGGACCGGACGCTTCTCAAGGCCGCCCGCGGCCTCGGCATGTCACCGCTGCGGGCGCTGACGCGGGTGGAACTGCCGTTGGCGGTACCCGTGGCCCTCTCGGCGGTGCGCACGGCCCTGGTCCTGAGCGTCGGTACGGCGACCCTGGCGACCTTCGTCGGCGGGGGTGGCCTGGGCGTGCTGATCACCACCGGGATCACCCATCAGCGCATGCCGGTGCTGCTGCTCGGCTCGATCCTCACGATCGCGCTCGCGCTGTTGGTGGACTGGGCGGCGTCGGTGGTGGAGGTGGTGTTGCGGCCACGGGATTAGGCGCACCGCGCGGTTAGTCGCACCCCGCGGTTAGTCGCACCCCGGGGTTAGTCGCACCCCGGGGTTAGTCGCACCGCAGGCTCGCGGGCGCGGGGAGCCCGTCGCCGTCCAGGTGTGCCCTAGCAGCTCGGTACCGAGCCCTTCCCCTTGTCCAGCGCCACCAGCGCGTCGACCGCGCCCTTCAGCGTGGTCACCGGAACCAGCCGCAGCCCCTTCGGAAGTTCCGCCTTCGCGTCGGAGCACTCCGCCCTCGGGACCAGGAAGACCGTCGCGCCGTCGCGCCGGGCCGCCTGTGTCTTGAGGGCGACCCCGCCGACCGCGCCCACCCCGCCGGCCGCGTCGATCGTGCCCGTACCGGCGATCGTACGGCCGCCCGTGAGGTCGCCGCCGCTGCCGTCGCCGTCCAGCTTGTCGATGATCCCGAGGGTGAACAGCAGGCCCGCGCTGGGGCCGCCGACGTCCGCGAGCTTCAGCGTGACCTTGACGTTCTTGTCGCCGAGGTCCAGGTACTTCAGCGCCGCCCGGGTCGCCGCGTCCTGGGACTGCTTCATCTGCTCGGTGTTGTGCTGCTCGATCTCCTTGACGCTGTTGCCGCTCGGGTAGACCGCGTCGCGCGGCAGCACCGCGCGGTCCGTGCGGAACCAGCCGTGGATCACGTCGCTGAGGGAGACGTTCGCATCGGGGCCGGTCGCCTCGATCGTCGTCATCCGGAGCTGACCGGTCGTCGTGCGGATGGGCGTCCCGCTGATGGTGATCACGGGCGCGCCCTGGTTCTTGCCCAGGACGTTCGCCGTCATGCCCGGCTGCGCCACGGAGAACGGCAGCGGCGCGAAGACCGCCGTGGCGAGCAGGGCCACTACGGGCAGAGCGCAGACGGCGACGGCCTTGCGACGCGAGAGGCGAGAGAGCACGGAGTAAATCTAACTTGACTGCTCCCCTCCTTGAGGGGAGGGGAGTTCTTCCGGAGTTCTTCCTTCGGGGCCGAGTGGGGATTCCGGCTCAGGCTCCCCCCGGGAGCGGCACTCCCGGAGGTCTTACAGGCGGCCGGGGCGAGGTTGGGGCACGGCCGAAGCCGTCTCCAGCATGCCGCCGCACCACACCGCGCTTCGGGCCTTCGGAATTCATGCCGGGGAGTCCTCTTCGTGGGTCAGCGTGTACCAGCCGTCCCGGGACATGCCGGTCGCTCTGAATCCCTCGGCGAAGGCCGCCATGAAGACGTCGCGGACGGCGTGCCGCCAGCGCAGAGCGAGGGCGGGGTCTGCGGCGCGCAGGGCCACGATGTCGTCGGGTACGCGGCACCACAGGTACCGGTCGTCGTCGGAGCGGCGGGCGAGCGGGGCGCCGTCCGGGGCCGTGTCCGTGACAGGTGCGGCGGCGCGGTCCGCGGTGTCGTACGGGCGCCGGGGCGCCGCCAGGTGCCAGGTCACCGTCAGCCGGTCGCTCTCGTCGCCGTCGTTCACGCCGTCGGCCATCGGACCGTAGAAGTCGACCAGGTACTCGGTTCCGGTCGCGCCCAGCTTGACCAGGTTGAAGCGGGCGTTGCGGCCGATCAGCGGGTCGAAGGTCCAGCGCAGTGTGCGGGCGCCGTGGTCCAGGGCCCAGGCGCGCTGCGCCTGCTTCACGGCGTACCCGACGCCGCGGTCGGCCGCCGCCACCAGGGAGTACGCGTCCACGGCCGCCGGTGGCCCGAAGACGGCGACGCAGGCCCCGGC
Organism: uncultured Streptomyces sp.; assembly: GCA_965654005.1. Taxonomy (GTDB): domain Bacteria; phylum Actinomycetota; class Actinomycetes; order Streptomycetales; family Streptomycetaceae; genus Streptomyces. The sequence goes on from CBFHCJ010000264.1 coordinate 3,741, forward strand.
GAGCCGCCCCCCGTCGACGGTGTACGCGGCGTGCACGGCCCCACCCGCGTGCACCAGGCTGTGCAGTTCCTCCGCGGGCAGGGGCGGGGCGGTCCTCGGGGTGCGCCAGACGTCGCTGAAGAAGTCGGCCACAGCGGCGATGCCGGGCACGTCGTGCACGGTGCGCACGACGACCGCGGCGGCGCGGGCGGCGTCGGCCGCGAGCGCACGCACCGCCGTGTGCTCGGGTACGGCGGATCGGTCCGTCTCTCCTGTCATCCCTGTCACCCCTGTCGTCCTTGTCATCGATCGAGTGTCGAGGGCGGGGCCTCGGTTGCGGCTGGCCGAGGACATCGTGCGGCGGGCCGGGCAGGCGCTGCCGGTACCGGTGCGGGCCGGGCTCGGCGAGGTCGCGGCCTCGCTCACCGGGGTGGCCGGCTCCCGTCAGAACGCGGACCTGGTGCTGAGCGTGCTCGGGCCCGAGCTACCGGTGGCGTACGTGACCGTGGTACGACCCCGGATCACACTGCTGCGGCTCGCCGAAGTGCTGGGCGAGCGGCGGGAGTTGAGCACAGGCGCGGCGCGGCGGCTCGCGGTGCGGCCCAACACCTGCCGGTACCGGCTGCGGCAGGCACGGCGGCAGCTCTGTCTTGACCTGGACGAACCGGACGAACCTCTGCTGCTGTGGCTGCGGTTGAGGTTGCTGGAAGCTGAGCGGCGGCGACGGTCAGCGCAGCGCCTCCGCCACCTCCTGCGCCGCGTCCATCACCCGCGGTCCCACCCTCTCCGGTATCGAGTCCGACAGCATCACGACGCCCACGCTGCCCTCGACTCCGGTCACCCCGAGGAGCGGCGCGGCCGCCCCGCACGCGCCCGCCTCCAGTTCGCCGTGCGTGAGCGTGTATCCGGGCTCCCCGACCGGCTTCTGGCGGGCCGCGAGTATCGCTCGACCGGCGGCTCCCCGCTCGAGCGGATGCCGGAGCCCGGCTCGGTACGCCACGTGGTAGTCGGTCCACGACGGCTCGACGACCGCGACGGCCAGCGCCTCCGTCCCGTCGACGAGCGTGAGGTGCGCGGTCGCCCCTATGTCCTCGGCGAGCGCCCTCAGCGCGGGCAACGCGGCCTCCCGCACCAAGGGATGTACCTGGCGACCGAGGCGCAGTACGCCGAGCCCGACCCGGGCGCGGCCACCCAGGTCGCGGCGTACGAGAGAGTGCTGTTCGAGAGTGGCCAACAACCGGTACACCACGGTCCGGTTGACACCCAGCTTGTGGGACAACTCGGTGACGGTCAGCCCGTGATCCGTGTCGGCGAGCAGCTTGAGGACCTTGAGGCCCCGATCGAGCGTCTGGGAGGTCTCCGCGGTCACGACGCCCACTCCTTCGTGGTGAGGTCGACGGCCCCCTCGCGGCGGATGCGACACCGAGTTCCGCCGGCGACGCGCCTCAGAGGCCGCCGATCGGCCGACGGCCCGGGGTGATCCCGGACTCGGTCGCTTCACGGCTGCGCTCCGCGGCGGCGCTGCCACGGGGCGTGTGCGTAGCGGGACAGTAGCGAGCCGGTTCGCTCACCGGAAGGCTCCGTCCAGAATCCGGGCAGTGACCGGCATGGACTCGTTCGGATTGCGGTGGTACGTACACGCGTGCCGCGCCCCGTACGGGGAGCGAGGCGGGCGGGGTCGGACATGCGGCTCCGCCTCGAGCGCGCGACCAGCCACAGACGCCCCCGCCGAGGTGCCACTGGCGTCATCCGGCGCGGGCACAGCGCCCGGCGTCACCGCATACGCGTGGCCCACTCCTGGACCTTCGCGATCCGCTGCCGAAGTTGCCCCGCCGTGCACTCCGCACTCGGCGGGCCCCCACACACCCGGCGCAGCTCGGTGTGGATCACGCCGTGCGGCTTGCCGCTCTGGTGGACGTACGCGCCGACCATCGTGTTGAGCTGCTTGCGCAACTCCAGCAGCTCCTTGTGCGTGACCACGGGCCGCCGGTCGGCGGGCAGTTCCAGCAGGTCGGCGTCCGTGTCCGGCTTCTTGCGGCTGTGCGCGATCTGCCGGGACTGCCGCTTCTGCAGCAGCAACTGCACCTGCTCGGGCTCCAGGAGTCCCGGGATGCCGAGGTAGTCCTGCTCCTCTTCACTCCCCGGGTGGGCCTGCATGCCGAACTCGGCGCCGTTGTACATGACCCGGTCGAAGACGGCGTCGGACTCCAGTGCCTCGAACGGCAGCATGTCCTGCTCACCGGTGTCCTCGTCCTGTTCCCGGTTGGCCTCCTCCATCTCCTTCTCGGACTCGGCGTACGGGTCCTCCTCCTCGCCGCCCTTCTTCGGCTTGTCGAGGACGTGGTCGCGCTCGACCTCCATCTCGCCTGCGAAGGTGAGGAGGTCGGGGACGGTCGGCAGGAAGACGGAGGCGGTCTCGCCGCGGCGCCGGGACCGTACGAAGCGGCCGACGGCCTGGGCGAAGAAGAGGGGTGTCGAGATCGTGGTGGCGTACACGCCGACGGCCAGCCGGGGCACGTCCACGCCCTCGGACACCATGCGCACCGCGACCATCCAGCGGTCGTCGTTGTGGCTGAACTCGTCGATGCGGTCGGAGGCACCAACATCGTCGGACAGCACGAGGGTGGCCTTGTGCCCGGTGATGTCGCGGATGAGCTTGGCGTAGGCGCGGGCCGCCTCCTGGTCGGAGGCGATGACGAGGGCACCGGCGTCCGGAATGGCCTTGCGGACCTCGGTCAGCCGCTGATCGGCCGCGCGCAGCACGCTGGGCATCCAGTCGCCGCGCGGGTCGAGGGCGGTACGCCAGGCCTGGCTGACGGCGTCCTTGGTCATGGGTTCGCCGAGCCGAGCGGCGATCTCGTCGCCCGCCTTGGTGCGCCAGCGCATGTTGCCGCTGTAGGAGAGGAAGATGACCGGCCGCACGACGCCGTCGGCGAGGGCGGACCCGTAACCGTAGGTGTAGTCGGCGGCGGACCGCCGGATCCCGTCGTTCCCCTCCTCGTACGTCACGAAGGGGATGGGATTGGTGTCGGACCGGAACGGCGTACCGGTGAGGGCGAGTCGGCGGGTCGCCGGCTCGAACGCCTCCAGGCACGCCTCGCCCCAGGACTTGGAGTCGCCCGCGTGGTGGATCTCGTCGAGGATGACGAGGGTCTTGCGCTGCTCGACGCGGTTGCGGTGCAGCATGGGCCGTACTCCGACGCCCGCGTAGGTGACGGCGACGCCGTGGTACTCCCGGCCGAGCGGTCCGGCGCTGTACTCGGGATCGAGCTTGATACCGATCCGCGCCGCCGCCTCCGCCCACTGCTTCTTCAGATGCTCGGTCGGCGCGACCACCGTCACCTGCTGCACGACGTGGTGGTGCAGCAACCAGGACGCGAGCGTCAGCGCGAAGGTCGTCTTACCGGCGCCGGGGGTGGCGACGGCGAGGAAGTCACGCGGCTGCTCCTGGACGTACTTCTCCATCGCCCCCTGCTGCCAGGCACGCAGCTTGCCGGCCGTGCCCCAGGGGGCGCGGCCGGGGAAGGCGGGAGACAGGTGGTGCGAGTGCGAGGAACTGGAGCTGGTGGGAGGAACAGCGGGCCTGGAAGGCCCTCCGTTGAGGGCGGTGGCGGGCGACGGGCGGGCGGTAGTCACGGTCTCCGTGGAGGGGTCGAATCAAAGGGGCCGCGCGGAGCGCGTCGGGTAGGCGGTGGCGGGTGACGGGCGGGCGGCTCGGCTACGTATGACAACCGGGCCACCCTACCGGCGACCCGGTGGCGTCAACGCCCGGACAGCACCGGCTCGGCCGGGGATGGGATTCAGCTCACACCGCGCCGCGCATGCACCTCGGTCAGCGCGCGAAGCTTGGCAACTGGGCGGCGATCTTCGGTACGTCCAAGGCGCCCTGGCACACGTCCAGCACGAATCGCTCGGCCTCGTCCACGTCGAAGTCCGCGTCCAAGGGGTGCCCGTTCACGTGCAGGAACACCCAGGTCGCGTACCAGGCGATGCGCTTGTTCCCGTCGACGAGGGCGTGGTTGCGGGCAAGGGACTCCATCAGCGCGGCGGCCTTCTGCCACACGTCGGGATAGGCGTCCTGACCGAACACACTCGACTGAGGACGCGCGAGGGCCGAGTCCAGGAGCCCGTAATCGCGCACGTCGTCCACCCCGAGCCGCTTCGTCAGGTTCAGCAGCTCGGCAAGCGTGAGGTAGTGCATCAGGCGAGCCTCCGGTTCAGCTCCGCACTGATCTTCAGGACGTGTTCCGCCGCCTCGTTGAACAGACGCGAGTGCTCGTTTATGGCCGACATCACGGCGTCGTGCGCGAACGCCTGCATGCTGCGCCCTTCCGCCGCCGCACGCTCGCGCAGCGCCTCGAGCTCTTCGTCCGTGAACCGCAGGTTCAATCCAGCCATGCTTCGACGGTACTACACGGTACCACTCGGTGTCAGCGGGATTCCGCCCGCAGCCGCGTAGTCACCCACGCCCCCACCAGCGCCACCGCCGCCATCGGCAGGAACAGCACGGCGAACGCGGCCGGACGGGAGCCGCCGACGCTCGTCTCGGTGGTCGTGTGCGCGATCGTGCCGCCGCCGAGCGCGGCGAACGCGGCCCCGCCCGCGGAGGGCAGGAGGACGGTGGAGAGGCCGTCGGAGATCTGCAGGGCGGCCGAGTCGGCACCCGCCTCTGTCCGGAGACGGTGATGGGTTGGGACCTTGGTCGTACGACTTCCGCTTCATGAACGGCGTGTGGCAGTCCCGTTGCAGCGCCCGCGGCTCTCTTGAGCCGCCTCACCACCACGCCCTACGGTCAATGCGTCAGGTCGGAACGCGTGAGCCGTGCCGCACCTGATCTTGGCCGTGTGCCCGAGTGGTTCAGGGGTTCGCCTGCAAAGCGAATTACGTGGGTTCGATTCCCGCCACGGCCTCCGACACCGGCGTCACGGCCGACCACTGGCGGGTGGTCGGGCGGGCCCCCGAACCGGCCCCCGGGCCGGGGGTCAGCCCACC
>CBFHCJ010000265.1:0-8659 GCA_965654005.1 uncultured Streptomyces sp.
CCAGGGCGCCGAGGATTTCCAGCAGCCTGCGCCTGCGGGCGGCAGCGGGGGCCGTGGACGGCAACGTCAAGGAGGGCGTTGTCATGTGGTTCCTTCGGGGTGCGGCACTTGTGGGCCCGGAAATCGCCGGGCCGAGCGGGACGCCGCCTACCCTCGCCGCCGGGGCGTGGTGGCGCCCCCGCCGCGCGTGACGGTCGCCCCGGCGGCCTCGCGGCACGCGACGGTGATCGAGGTACGGGCCCAGGACGCACCGGGGCTGCTGTTCCGGATCGGACGGGCGCTGGAGAAGGCGGGCGTGCAGGTGCGCAGTGCGCATGTGTCGACGTTGGGTTCCAACGCCGTGGATGCTTTCTATGTGACCGGTGGGGCCGGCGACCCGTTGCCGGGGGAGGAGGCGGCCTCGGTGGCGCGGATGCTGGAGGAGGCGCTGCGGGTGTGACCTCGCGGCCATGCCGTGCGTGTGCCGCGGGAAGTCCCCGCTGACGGGTGGCCCGGAGCGGACCGCGTCGACGGCGTCGGCGCCCGGCGTGGTCACGTGTTCCCCGCCGTGGAGGTGTGTCCCCGCCCGCTGTGTTCAGCGGGCGGGGACGATTTGCTTGCGGGGCCGGATACCCTGGAGGACAGCCCGAAACGACCCCGACTCCGAGGAACCGACGCCGCCGTGTTCGATACCCTCTCCGACCGCCTCAGCGCGACATTCAAAAACCTCCGCGGGAAAGGCCGGCTGAGCGAAGCGGACATCGACGCCACCGCGCGCGAAATCCGTATCGCGCTCCTCGAAGCGGACGTGGCCCTGCCGGTCGTCCGCTCCTTCATCAAGAACGTGAAGGACAGAGCCCTCGGCGCCGAGGTCTCCAGGGCCCTGAACCCCGCCCAGCAGGTCCTCAAGATCGTCAACGACGAGCTGGTCACCATCCTCGGTGGCGAGACCCGCCGTCTGCGCTTCGCCAAGCAGCCCCCGACCGTGATCATGCTCGCGGGTCTGCAGGGTGCCGGTAAGACCACCCTCGCGGGCAAGCTCGCCAAGTGGCTCAAGGAGCAGGGCCACTCCCCGCTCCTGGTCGCCGCCGACCTCCAGCGTCCCAACGCGGTCAACCAGCTGAGCGTCGTCGCCGAGCGCGCGGGCGTGGCGGTCTTCGCGCCGGAGCCGGGCAACGGCGTCGGCGACCCGGTCAAGGTGGCCAAGGACTCCATCGACCACGCGAAGACCAAGGTCCACGACATCGTGATCGTGGACACCGCCGGCCGCCTCGGCATCGACCAGGAGATGATGCAGCAGGCGGCGGACATCAGGGATGTCGTTCGCCCCGACGAGATCCTGTTCGTCGTCGACGCCATGATCGGTCAGGACGCCGTCAACACGGCGGAGGCCTTCCGCGACGGCGTCGGCTTCGACGGCGTGGTGCTCTCCAAGCTCGACGGCGACGCCCGCGGTGGTGCGGCCCTGTCGATCCGCCAGATCACGGGCAAGCCGATCATGTTCGCGTCGAACGGCGAGAAGCTCGAGGACTTCGACGCCTTCCACCCGGACCGGATGGCCTCCCGCATCCTCGACATGGGTGACCTGCTCACCCTGATCGAGCAGGCGGAGAAGACGTTCAGCCAGGAAGAGGCCGAGAAGATGGCCTCCAAGCTGGCGTCCAAGAAGGGCCAGGACTTCACCCTGGACGACTTCCTGGCCCAGATGGAGCAGGTCAGGAAGATGGGCAGCATCAGCAAGCTGCTCGGCATGCTGCCCGGCATGGGCCAGATCAAGGACCAGATCAACAACATCGACGAGCGGGACGTCGACCGCACGGCCGCGATCATCAAGTCGATGACGCCGGGCGAGCGCCAGGACCCGACGATCATCAACGGCTCGCGCCGCGCCCGTATCGCCAAGGGCTCCGGCGTCGAGGTCAGCGCGGTGAAGAACCTCGTCGAGCGGTTCTTCGAGGCCCGCAAGATGATGTCCCGCATGGCCCAGGGCGGCGGTATGCCCGGTATGCCCGGCATCCCCGGCATGGGCGGCGGCCCCGGCCGGACCAAGAAGCAGCCGAAGCAGGCCAAGGGCAAGCAGCGCTCCGGCAACCCGATGAAGCGCAAGCAGCAGGAGCTGGAGGCGGCACAGCGCCGTGAGGCCGCGGCTCAGGGCGGAAGCCCCTTCGGGCTGCCGCAGCAGAGCGGTCAGGACTTCGAGCTGCCGGACGAGTTCAAGAAGTTCATGGGCTGATCCAGCTACGGGGCCGATAGGTGCGACGTCCGTACGACGCTGAGGGCGCCCTTCTCAAGAGGGGCGCCCTCAGCGCGTGCCAGGGTCTGATATGTGTCGTACCGTCCGACATATGACCAACCCTGCGCCGCCACGCAAGACCCCGGACCAGCCGTGGCGAACCGAGGGAACCCCGGAGGAGTCGTCCAGGCGGTCGGGCGGCCGGAGGATGCGCGGCAGCTGGTGGGCCCTGATCGTCGCCGCGGTGGTCGTCTTCCTCGGCGCCTACTCCGCGCTGTCCTACTTCACCGCGACCAACGAGCCGACGATCTCCTACACGGAGTTCAGCAAGCAGGTCAACCACGGCAACGTCACCAAGATCTACTCCAAGGGCGACGCGATCCAGGGCCAGTTCAAGAACGCGCAGCACAACCCCGGCGGCGGGAAGTACACCAAGTTCAAGACCCAGCGCCCGGCCTTCGCGGACGACAAGCTCTGGCAGAACCTGAGCAAGCACGGCGTCACGGTGACCGCGCAGCCCGTGGTGCAGGAGCGCAGCTACCTGTCCAACCTGCTGATCTCGCTGCTGCCGATGCTGATCCTGGTGGCGCTGTGGATCTTCATCGCGCGACGGGTGCGATCGGGGCATCTGGGCGGCACGGGCGGCATGCTGGGCCGCAAGGCGCCGCCCAAGCCGGTCGAGCTGCGTCCGGGCACGCAGCGCACGACGTTCGACGACGTGGCCGGCATCGACGAGGTCAAGGGCGAGCTGGACGACGTCGTGGACTTCCTGGAGCACCCGGACGCCTACCGCAGCATGGGCGCCAAGATGCCGCGCGGCGTGCTGCTGACCGGCCCGCCGGGCACCGGCAAGACGCTGCTGGCGCGGGCGGTGGCGGGCGAGGCGGGCGTGCCGTTCTTCTCCGCCTCCGCCTCCGAGTTCATCGAGATGATCGTGGGGGTCGGGGCGTCCCGCGTCCGTGAACTGTTCGCCGAGGCCCGCAAGGTGGCCCCGTCGATCATCTTCATCGACGAGATCGACACCATCGGCCGGCAGCGGGGCGGCGGCCCGTCGGTGAGCGGTCACGACGAGCGCGAGCAGACGCTCAACCAGATCCTCACGGAGATGGACGGCTTCTCCGGCTCGGAGGGCGTGATCGTCATCGCGGCGACTAACCGCGCCGACATCCTGGACCCCGCGCTGACCCGGCCCGGCCGCTTCGACCGGGTGGTCAACGTCTCCCCGCCGGACCGCTCCGGCCGCGAAGCCATCCTGAGGATCCACACGCGCGAGATCCCGCTCGCCCAGGATGTCGACCTGGCCCAGGTGGCGCGTACGACCCCGGGCATGACGGGTGCGGACCTCGCCAACCTCGCCAACGAGGCGGCCCTGCTGGCGGTCAAGCGCAAGCAGGAGCGGGTGACGCGGTCGGACCTCTCCGAGGCGCTGGCGAAGGTGCAACTGGGCGCCGAACGACCGCTGGTGATGCCTGAGGAGGAGCGCAGGCGCACCGCGTACCACGAGAGCGGGCACGCCCTGCTGGGCATGCTGCAGCCGGGCGCCGACCCGGTCCGCAAGGTCACGATCGTGCCGCGCGGCCGGGCGCTCGGCGTGACGCTGTCCACCCCCGAGGCAGAGAGGTACGCGTACACGGAGGAGTATCTGCGCGGCCGCATCATCGGCGCCCTGGGCGGTATGGCGGCGGAACAGGTGGTCTACGAGGTCGTCACCACGGGCTCGGAGAACGACCTCGAACAGGTCACCAACATCGCCCGCGGCATGGTCGCCCGCTGGGGGATGAGCGAGCGGGTGGGCCGGCTGTCGGCGCTCCCGAACGACGCGCAGCAGACGTACGGCCTGGCGGCGGCCCCGCAGACGCTGGACGTGATCGAGGGCGAGATGCGCCGCATCGTGGACGACTGTTACGAGGAGGCGTGCCGCAAACTCCGCGACCACCGCGGCCAGTTGGACGCGCTGGCGGAGGCGCTCCTGGTCAACGAGACGCTGGAGGAGGCGGAGGCGTACCGGATCGCGGGGGTGGTGCGGCTGCGGAAGGACGACTGAGGGGTTCGGGGGCGGTGGTCGTGGGCCTGTGGATGCCAGGTGATCGTCTACAGGATGCGGGCTACCAGGTGACCGTATGCGGGATGCAGGCGATCAGGTGGCGGTATACGGGATGCGCGCGATCAGGTGACCGTCCACGAGATGCGCGCGATCAGGTGACCGTCCACGAGATGCGCGCGATCAGGTGATCGGCTACGGGATGCGCGCGATCAGGTGATCGGCTACGGGATGCGCGCGATCAGATACCGGAAGACATTGGGCATCCAGACCGTCCCGTCCGCGCGCCGATGCGGGTGCAGCGCCTCCGTCAGCTCCTTGTCGACCTGTTCCTGGTCCGTCGCGACGATCGCCGCGTCGAACAACCCCGTCGACAGCATCCCGCGTACCGCGCTGTCCATGTCGGCGTACCCGAAGGGGCAGGCGACCCGCCCCGAGCCGTCCGGCCGGAGCCCGGAACGCTGGGCGGCCTCCTCCAGGTCGTCACGGCGGGCGGGGCGCGGGCGGCCCGGACCGCGCTCGGGATCGGCCAGTCTGGCGGCGACGCGGAGTACGGACGAGGTGGCGCAACGTTCCGGCGGACCCCAGCCGACGAGCACCACGGGCGTCCCGTGCCCGGCGAGCGGCGTCGCCGCCACGAGTTGCTCCGCGAGGCCCTGGCAGTCGCCGCCCGCGCAGCCGATCGGCTCGAAGGCGGTCAGCAGGTTGTACGCCGGCTCGCCGGGAGCGGTCGCCGCGTCCTCGGGGGTGCCGTCGACGATCCGGGCGCCCGCACACGCGCGCGTGCCCCGCGTCCCGGGCAGCAGCCGCTCACGGGCGAGGTCCAGTCGTCCGCGGGCGCCGGAGTCGACGCCCGTGACCGAGGCCCCGCGGCAGGCGGCCATCAGCAGGGCGAGGCCCGCACCGCACCCGAGCCCGAGCAGCCGCGTCTCCGGGCCCACTTCGAGTCGCTCGTGGACGGCCTCGTAGAGCGGCACGAGCATTCGTTCCTGTATCTCGGCCCAGTCACGCGCGCGTGCACACTCGTCCACGCGAGCAGTCGGTCCCGCGTGGGTCATGTGCTGCCGCACGAGTGGAGGTGTCATCGAAAGCGCCCCAATCCGCCCAGAGTTGCCGCTGCTTGATCCCATGCCCCCCGTGCCGTGCGCTCGCACTCCCCCCGTATGTGTTCCCGTATGTCAGCAAACTCCGCGCCCGCCGTGGCGTCCAGGGGTTGCGGAGGACTCCATGTGAGCCGTTCGTGCGCCCCCGAACACCCCCTCGGGTGAAAAGGATTCATGGAACGGCGAGGCGTCCCTTTAGCATCGCGCCATGGCAAAGGCACCTGTTCTCACACCCCGAGCGGACGACTTCCCGCGCTGGTACCAGGACCTGATCAACAAGGCCGAACTGGCCGACAACGGGCCGGTGCGCGGCACCATGGTCATCCGACCGTACGGATACGGGCTGTGGGAGCGGATGCAGCGTGAGATGGACGCTCGGATCAAGGAAGCGGGCGCCTCCAACGCGTACTTCCCGCTGTTCATCCCGCAGTCGTACCTGACGAGGGAGGCGGAGCACGTCGAGGGCTTCGCTCCCGAACTCGCGGTCGTCACACACGGCGGCGGCAAGGAGCTGGAGGAGCCGGTCGTCGTCCGCCCCACTTCCGAGACGATCGTCAACGAATACTTCTCCAAGTGGGTGCAGAGCTACCGTGACCTGCCCCTTCTGATCAACCAGTGGGCGAACGTGGTGCGTTGGGAGATGCGCCCGCGCGTGTTCCTGCGGACGACCGAATTCCTGTGGCAGGAGGGGCACACCGCCCACGCCACGTACGAGGACGCCCGGGACTACGCGGCATACATGCACAAGGAGGTGTACGCCGACTTCATGGTCAACGTCCTCGGTATCGACGTGGTACTCGGGCGCAAGACGGCGAGCGAGCGGTTCGCCGGCGCCATCAACACCCTCACGCTCGAAGGGATGATGGGCGACGGCAAGGCCCTGCAGATGGGCACCAGCCACGAGCTCGGCCAGAACTTCGCCAAGGCGTTCCACACCCAGTACCTGTCGAAGGAGGGCAAGCAGGAGTTCGTCTGGCAGACCTCCTGGGGCGCCTCCACCCGCATGCTGGGTGGCCTGATCATGTCCCACGGCGATGACAACGGGTTGCGGGTCCCTCCGCGTCTCGCCCCGGTGCAGGCCGTGGTCCTCGCGATCAAGGGCGACGAGCCGGTTCTGGCCAAGGTCCGCGACATCGGCGACCGGCTGAAGGCGGCCGGCATCCGCGTCCATGTGGACGACCGCACCGACACCCCCTTCGGCCGCCGCGCCGTCGACTGGGAGCTCAAGGGCGTGCCCCTACGCATCGAGATCGGCCCCCGTGACCTGGAGAACGGCACGGCGATGCTGGCCCGTCGCATCCCGGGGGGCAAGGAGCCGGTGGCGGTCGAGACCCTGGTCGGCGCGCTTCCCGGGATCCTCGAAGAGGATCAGGCGCTGCTGCTGCGCCAGTCCCGCGAGCGCCGCGAGTCCCGTACGACGGAGGTGTCGACGATCGACGAGGCCGTCGAGGCGGCCACCGCGGGCGGCTGGGCACGCGTCCCGTGGGCCGCGCTCGGCGAGGACGGCGAGGCCAAGCTGGCCGAGCACGCGGTGACCGTACGGTGTCTGGTCGCCGAGGACGGGTCGGTCCCCGACGCCGATGACTCCCCGGGTAACGTCGCGGTCGTCGCACGTGCTTACTGAAGTACGAGGGACGTACGAGGAGGAGGGCGGCCGAAACGCCTCTTGCACATCCGCAGACCACAGGCGCCCCCGGCGCGCGGACCTCGTGTACGCGCCGATCCGGAGGTGTGGACCGAAGGGCCGGTGGTGGTGGGAAGCGGGCGGGCGTACGTGTCACTACGCACCGGCTTGGTATGAGCTGTGACACTTCTCCGCAGATCGGCGCACCCGCCCTCGTCAGGACGCATCAGCGGCAACTGACGGGTACGTGCAAATTATTTGGGATGCCCCGGAATAGGAACACAGGGGCACTCAGGCTCGTTGTCATTACGTGAGCACGACACCACCTGTTCTCGCCGCAGAGCTGGCACAGGCGTGGGCCGACATTCAACGGCACCACCCCGAGCTGCCGGATCTTGCCGCGCCCGAGTCCCTGATCGGAGAGTCGTCGTCCGCCTGTGGGCGCGAACTCTCCTTCGAGCGACTGCTTCATGAGGCAGTCCACGGCATCGCCGCCGCCCGCGGGGTACGCGACACCTCCCGCGCCGGCCGCTATCACAACCGCAGATTCCTCGCGATCGCCGAGGAGCTGGGTCTGGACCACCCTGAGGAGCCGCACCCGAGCAGCGGTTTCTCCCTGGTCACCCTCAGCCCCGAGGCGAAGCGCCGCTACCGCCCGACGATCGAGCGGCTCCAGCGCGCGCTGAAGGCCCACTCGGCGGCGACGGCCGCGGACACGGCCCGTTCGTTCCGAGGCCCGGCCGCCCGCCACGGCTCCTCCGGGGGCGGGGTCCGAGTCAAGGCGGTATGCGACTGCGGCCGTAATGTGCGCGTCGTCCCGTCGGTCCTGGCCCAGGCCCCGATCGTGTGTGGCGGCTGCGGAAAGCCGTTCCGCATCCCGGAGCCTGTGGGAGCGGCGGCAAGATGAGCCGAGGGCTGCTCGTGGCGGCCGTATCTCAGTGAGTCGTACACAGCTGCGGGCATTCGTGCCTCCTCCATGGCTGCAAAGGCCTGGGGGACCCCAGGGCGGTACGGGTGGCGCAGCCGGCACCTGTCGAGCGCCGGGTGGCGTGACCAACGCCCGGGGGACCCCGGCGCCGGGTGCCTCTCAGGCATGCCCAGGAGCACCCTCGGCGCACCCTCGCGGCCAAAGCCTCCGGCCAGGTATGGCACAATGGCTAGCTGTACTCGACAGCCGCACAGGACCCCTCTCTCCTCCGGCTGACGCGTCCATCGGGCACTCGGGTACCGCAACCCCACGCGGCAGCTCCGCCGTGCCCAACCACGTCAATTCCAGGAGAACCCACTCCCGTGGCAGTCAAGATCAAGCTGAAGCGTCTGGGCAAGATCCGTTCGCCTCACTACCGCATCGTCGTCGCCGACTCCCGTACCCGCCGTGACGGCCGGGCCATCGAGGAGATCGGCAAGTACCACCCGACCTACAACCCGTCGGTCATCGAGGTGGACGCCGAGCGTGTGGCGTACTGGCTCGGCGTCGGCGCCCAGCCGACCGAGCCCGTGCTCGCCATCCTGAAGAAGACCGGCGACTGGCAGAAGTTCAAGGGCGAGCCCGCCCCGGCTCCGCTGCTGGTGGCCCAGCCCAAGGCGACGCGTCCGTCGTTCGAGGCTCTCGGCGGCGACGACGAGGGCAAGGGTGAGGCGATCACCCAGAAGAAGAAGGCCGAGAAGAAGGACGAGGC
>CBFHCJ010000266.1:0-8641 GCA_965654005.1 uncultured Streptomyces sp.
CGCCGATGGCGCCGCGTACCAGGTCGTCCCACATGAACCAGAAGCGGTCCTGGCCCGGCGTACCGAACAGGTACAGGATCAGGTCCTGGTCCAGGGTGATGCGGCCGAAGTCCATGGCGACCGTGGTGGTGGTCTTGTCCCCGGTGTGGGTGAGGTCGTCGATGCCTGCCGAAGCAGACGTCATGACGGCCTCCGTGCGCAGCGGGTTGATCTCCGAGACGGCGCCGACGAACGTGGTCTTTCCCACGCCGAAGCCGCCCGCCACCACGATCTTCGCGGAGGTGGTGGAGCGGGAAGGACCGCCGCTAGAGCTTGCGAAGTCCACTGAGCACCCTTTCGAGCAGTGTCACGTCTGGCTGGCCGCCGGCGTTCTCGTCGCCGCCGGGCTGATGGATGGCGACCAGGCCCGCCTCCGCCAAGTCGGCGACGAGGATCCTGGCCACGCCGAGAGGGATCGTCAGCAACGCCGAGATCTCGGCCACCGACTTGATCTCACGGCAGAGGTTGCAGATCCGCTGATGCTCGGGCAACTGGCCCTGCATCTGGTGCGGCTGCGCGGTGGTGTGCACCAGCGCCTCGATGGCGAGCTGGTAGCGCGGCCTGGTGCGGCCGCCCGTCATGGCGTACGGACGCACCAGGGGGTTGTTCGACGCCGCCGCGGGCTCCGGCACCGGGGCGTGGCGCGGCGGCTGCACGGGCTGGATGCGCGGTGCCCCCGGGTGGTCGTACGGCCAGGGACCGGGGCCCTGGGGACCCCGGGGCGCGTACGGACGCCGCTGGCTCGGTGCGGAGGGGAAGTTGTACCGGTTCTGCTCACCCGGACCCGGTCCCTGGCCGGGGCCATAGGACCAATTGCCCGCGGACGAACCGCCTGGGGGTGTTGTCACTGTCTCTCCTCCTCCGACTGTGCCGGGCCACCACGCTGTGGAAGGCGTGTCCCGAAACCTTACGGCCCCGGGACGCCAATACGCACCGTGCCTCTGTCAGTTGAGAAGGCTCCCTTGGAGTTCCGCGCGAAGGTCCGGAGTCAGGACCGTACCGGCACGGTCGACCAGAAGCGCCATCTCGTACCCAATGAGGCCGATGTCCGCCTCCGGGTGTGCGAGAACCGCGAGTGACGAACCGTCGGAAATGGACATGATGAAGAGGAATCCCCGCTCCATCTCCACAACCGTCTGGTTCACGCTGCCGCCCTCGAAGATGCGGGAGGCACCCGCGGTCAGCGAGGTCAGACCGGACGCGACGGCCGCCAGCTGGTCGGCGCGGTCGCGCGGAAAGCCTTCGGACATCGCCAGAAGGAGTCCGTCGGCGGAGACCACCACCGTGTGGGACACCCCGGGGGTGTTGTCCACGAAGTTGGTGATCAACCAGTTCAGGTTCTGTGCCGCCTGGCTCATCGGGCTCACACTAACGCTCCTGGTTGTAGGTGCTGTCAGGACCACTGTGTCGATTCCCAGTGGCCTGGCCGTTCGTTTCACTTCCTGCGTTGCGTCCGCGCTGGACGCCTCGACGCAGGTTGCTCAGCCTGCCCCGCACGTCCTCGGGGGCGCGGGAGATCTGCGGGCCTCCCTGCGGGCCTCCCTGCGGGGTCGTCTCCGCGGCGCCCTCGATCAGGTTCGCCTTGGGCACTCGCCGAGGGAGACCGGAAGAGGTGACCCCGCCCGCCTTCGGCCTCCGAAGCTGTGCTGCCTGCTGCCACCGCTGGTCGTTCGCGGAACGCCAGTCGCCGCCCGGTTCCGTGGCCGCCGGTGGATCCTGCGTCACGGCCTGCGGCCGGCCGGTGGTGCCGTTCGCGGTGGAGCCGCGGCGGGGCAGTCCGGCGTCCGTCAGCTCGTGGACGGCGGGAGAAGCCGATCTTGGACGGTCGAAGCCTACGCGGTCATGCTCCCCTACGTCAGCAGCCTGTACGGATTCCGTTTCCGGAGCGTAATCGGCGAGGTAGGCGCTCTGGTTGTCGTCCTGCTTCCGCCAGTCGTCCTGGTAGGACGGCTCGTCGAAGGCCGGGAACGTCTCCGGCGCCGTGGCCTGGACGACCGAACGGTTCTCCTGCACAGGCTCCGCATAGGCGGGCTCCGGGTAGCCGCCGGCGGACGCGAAGCCGTCGCCCTGCTGCAGGCCGCCGTTGGACGAGTAGTACGGCTCCTCGTACGTCGGCTGCTGCGGCTCCTCGTACGCCGTCTGCCGGTCGTACGCCGCCTGCTGCTCCTCGTACGCGATCTCCCCGATGTCGTACGCCGACTGCCCGCTGCCGTACGGGTGTTGTCCGTTGTCGTACGAGGGCTGCTGCGGCTCGAACCCGTCCTGGTACGACGGAGTGGTCTGCTGGGCCTCCTGCGGGCTGCTGTGACCCTGCGCCTGCGCCTGGGCCTCCAGGGCCGCACGGCGCCCCTCGCGCAGCAGTGAGCGGTCGACGGGATCCGGTTCGCGGAAGTCGTCCGGGACCTCGGCGTAGCGGCTGTCGTCGAAGCCCAGCTGCGCCGCCGTAGTCATCGGCTGTCCGTCGAAGTTCTCGCCCGGGAGGTTCTGCTGCTCCGGGATGATCTGCGAGACCGTGAACTCGTCGGGTTCCAGCGGCGGCTCGCCGCCACCGCCGTGGGTGATGGCGGCGGGGAGCATGACCAGCGAGGTGGTGCCCGCCTGCTCGCCGGAGGGGCGCAGCTGGACCCGGATGCCATGCCGGTCGGACAGCCGACCGACCACGAACAGACCCATGCGCTGCGAGATCGCGACGTCCACGGTCGGCGGGTTGGCCAGCCTGTGGTTGATGTCCGCGAAGTCCTCGGCCGTCAGGCCGATGCCCTTGTCGTGGATCTCGATCATGATGCGGCCGTCCGGGAGACGGGTCGCGGTGACGCGGACCTTGGTCTGCGGCGAGGAGAACGTGGTCGCGTTCTCCAGCAGCTCGGCGAGCAGGTGTACGAGGTCGGTCACGGCGCGGCCGTGGATCTCGGCCTCCGCGACGCCGGACAGCTCGATGCGCTCGTACTGCTCCACCTCGGAGGAGGCGGCGCGCAGCACGTCGACCAGCGGGACCGGCTGGTCCCAGCGGCGGCCGGGCTCCTCGCCGGCGAGGACGAGGAGATTCTCGCCGTTGCGGCGCATGCGGGTCGCGAGGTGGTCCAGCTTGAAGAGGATCCCCAACTGGTCCGGGTCGGCCTCGTTGTTCTCCAGGCCGCCGATCAGGGTCAGTTGGCCCTCGATCAGCGACTGGTTGCGGCGCGAGAGGTTGGTGAGGATCGCGTTGATGTTGCCCCGCAGCAGGGCCTGCTCGGCGGCGAGCCGGACGGCCTCGCGGTGGACCTGGTCGAAGGCTCGGGCGACCTCGCCGATCTCGTCCGTGGAGGAGATCGGGATGGGAGCCACCCGTGTGTCGACACGGTTGGGGTCGGTGCGCGAGAGCTGGTCGACCAGCATCGGCAGGCGCTGCTCGGCGACGCCGAAGGCGGCGTTGCGCAGCCGGCGCATCGAGCGGCTCATCTGGCGGGCCATGAGACCGGCGATGACGAACGCGGCGAGCAGGGCGACGACGACGATGGCGCCGTTGACGTAGGCGGTCCGCCGGGCCTTGGAGGCGATCGTGCCCGCGTCGGCGACGGCCCGGTCGATCAGCTCGTTCTCCACCTGGCTGTAGCCCTGGAACTTCAGGGTGGCGGCCGCCATCCACGAGTCCGGGGTGATGCCCAGCTGTCCGAGCTGCGTGGGCGTCTTGCCGCTGCCGATCGCCTGGATCATCTTGTCCATCGACGGCGGGGTCACGAAGGTCTTGCCGGCGGCCTCGGCCTTGGCCTTCTCGTCGCCGACGAGCTTGTTGCCCTCCTCGGTCTTCTGCTGCATGACCTCGGTGAGGCGGTCGGCGTCCTGCGTGGTGCCGCCGGAGACGTACTCCTGCAGGGCGACGTTCTCCAGGTACGCGTACGACGTGAAGGCGGTGACCTGCCGCGTGTGGACCTTGGGGTCTGTGCTGGGCCTGACCAGCAGATGCGTGCCGATCGAGCGCTGCAGCGACTCGGCGCGCTCGGCGAGGGCGATGGCGTTCACCGTACGGCCGTAGGCGGTGACGTTCCCGGTGCCGAGACCCAGATCGTTCGAGAACTCCATCAGCAGGCGCTCGACGGTGACGTAACCCTCCTCCGTCTGCACCGGGTCCATGGCCTTGGTGTAGGCCGCCGCGCGGATCTTCGTCAGCGAAGGCTCGGCCTGCTCCACCAGGCTCAGTCGGTGCTCGAGACCCGGCTCGGCCGGCATGCCGACGACTTCCTTGTGGAAGGCGCTGGCCTTGGCGTCGGTGACGGCGCGGGCCTGCTTGACGGCCGAGTCGTTCTGGTCGCCCTTCGACAGCGGCTGCGCGGAGACGTCGCGTTCGTTGAGGAGGGCCTCGGCGTAGTCACCGGCGGCGGCCACGATCTTCGCGACCTTCTCCGCGTCCTTGGCCTGCTGCCAGGTGTCGATCGATCCCTTCACCTGGAAGCCGCTCATGACCAGGCCGACCAGCACGGGTATGAGCAGGATCGCGTTCAGCCTGGTCGGCACGCGCCAGTTGCGCGGGGAGAAGCGGCTGCCACTGGGCGGGAGAGCCGTCGGCTCAGGGCCGAGCACTTGCGCGGGTGCCGCTCCGCGCGGCGGCGGGGTGAAGTTGCCCCGGGCCGACGGCTCGGGGTCGTTCTTGCTTCGCCTCACTCGACCAACAACCTCTCGGCGCCGGCACCTACGTCAAGCCGCGGTGTCTCCAAGGCCCTGTCACCGACAAGTACGTCTTCGACTACTGGGCAGTTCAGGCATTTCAGCACGTCGACCAGCGCGATTCCAAACACTCGGAGCCGGGTATTCCACTGGACGGAAGCCGCAGATAAAACGGTCATAAAGAGCGAGCCCCGCCAAAAGGCGGGGCTCTTGTGAACGCAGCGACACCGACCGACCGCGACGCGTGGCGATACCACCGGATTTCTCTGTCGAAACGTTATGAACACCGGAGCCGACCGTGTCAAACGACACAGTCGACTTCCGGCACATCTACGACAACTGCCGTATGGCGTAGCCCACTTGACCTACCGCAGGCGAGCCATCAGTGCATGTTCGACCAGCGTGATCAGCGCACTCTTGGCGTCCGCGCGGTGACGGGCGTCCGTCGTGATGATAGGGGTGTCCGGGCCGATCTGCAGGGCCTCGCGCACCTCTTCCGGGTTGTACGGCTGATGCCCGTCGAAGCCGTTGAGCGCCACGACGAACGGCAGACCGCTGTTCTCGAAGTAGTCGACCGCCGGGAAGCAGTCCGCGAGCCGGCGGGTGTCCACGAGCACCACCGCGCCGATCGCGCCGCGTACCAGGTCGTCCCACATGAACCAGAAGCGGTCCTGGCCCGGCGTACCGAACAGGTACAGGATCAGGTCCTGGTCCAGGGTGATACGGCCGAAGTCCATGGCCACCGTGGTGGTGGTCTTGTCCCCGGTGTGGGTGAGGTCGTCGATGCCCGCGGACGCGGACGTCATGACGGCCTCCGTACGCAGCGGGTTGATCTCCGAGACGGCTCCCACGAACGTGGTCTTGCCGACGCCGAAACCCCCCGCCACCACGATCTTCGCGGAGGTGGTCGCCCGCCCTCCGTCAGAGCTTGCGAAGTCCACTGAGCACCCTTTCGAGCAGTGTCACGTCCGGCGCGCCGCCGTTGTTCTCGTCGCCACCAGGCTGGTGGATCGCGACGAGACCGGCTTCCGCCAGGTCCGCGACGAGGATCCGTGCCACACCGAGCGGCATCGAAAGAAGCGCCGACACCTCCGCCACCGACTTCACCTCGCGGCACAGGTGGCAGATCCGCTGATGCTCGGGGAGCAGTCCCATCAGCTGCGCCGGGTCGGCCGTCGTGCTGATCAGCGCCTCTATGGCGAGCTGATAGCGCGGCCGGGTCCGGCCGCCCGTCATCGCGTACGGACGTACCAGCGGCTGGTCGCCCTCGTCCCCGTACGGCTGGGCGTACGGATCATGATGGGCGGTGGGCGGGGTCATGGATCCTCCGGGCGGGACAGCAAGTGGGTCAGTCGTGCCGTCTGACGGGGCCGGTGGGGGGATTGTGGCGGCCCGACGGTGGTTTGGTGAGGTGGTGCCGGGGCCGGTCAGTGGAGCAGACCGCCCTGGAGCTCGGCGCGCAGGTCTGGCGTGAGCACCGCCCCGGCGCGGTCGACCAGGAGCGCCATCTCGTAGCCGACGAGGCCGATGTCACACTCGGGGTGGGCGAGCACGGCGAGGGACGACCCGTCCGAGATGGACATCAGGAAGAGGAATCCGCGTTCCATCTCCACGACCGTCTGCGCCACCTTGCCGCCCTCGAAGATCCGGGAGGCCCCGGCCGTCAGCGAGGTGAGACCGGAGGCCACGGCCGCGAGTTGGTCGGCGCGATCACGCGGGAAGCCTTCGGACATCGCCAGAAGGAGTCCGTCGGCGGACACGACGACGGTGTGGGACACCCCGGGGGTGTTGTCCACGAAGTTGGTGATCAACCAGTTGAGGTTCTGTGCCGCCTGGCTCATCTGGCTCATCTAACGCTCCTCCTGGTGAGTGGGGCTGGGGAAGCTGCCGGTCTCGGGGCCGGTACCGGCCTGGCGACCCTGTGCGATGCCCCGTCGGAGATTGGTCAGCCGGCCGCGTACGTCATCGGGCGCACGCGAGACCTGCGGACCGACTTGGTGCTCTTGCTGTTGGGCCGTGCCCGGCACCAGGTTCGCGCGCGGGACCCGGCGCGGCAGGCCGGAGGTGGTGACGCCGCCCGCGGCGGGCTGCCGCACGCGCTCGGCCTGGCGGACCAGCTCGTCGTTGGGCGAGGTGCGCCAGGACGCCGAGGCGGCCTGACGCTGCGGCGCCGTGGGGGGCTGCTGCTGAGGGGCCTGAGGTGCGGAGCTGTTGCTCTGCTGCTGGCTGCGGAACCAGTTCGTCTCGAGCGTGTCGTACAGCGGCGTACGCCCGTCGCTGGGGGCCGGAGCCGGTGGCAGGGCCTCGGGCTCCTGACGACGCGGGGGCTGCTGCGGACGCCGCGGGGCCGGCGGCCAGGTGGCGCCGAAGCCGTCGTCACCCGCCTGGGGCCGCTCGAACTGACCGGTGGAGGACTGGTCCTGACGGTTTCCGTAGCCCGGGGCGGTGAACTGGCCCGGGCCGGAGTCGTCGTAGCCCTGCGTGGCGAACTGACCGGTGGAGGAAGGGTCCTGGGCGTGGCCGGGGGCTGGGAACTGGCCCGTGTCCTGGGGCCGTCCGACGGGTGGGAACTGGCTTGTGTCCTGACCGCGGCCGACGGCCGGGAACTGGTCCGTGTCCTGGGGCCGTCCGACGGGTGGGAACTGGCTTGTGTCCTGGGCGTGGCCGACGGCCGGGAACTGGCTCGTGTCCTGGGCGTGACCGACGGCCGGGAACTGGCTCGTGTCCTGGCCGTGGCCGGGGGCCGGGAACTGGCTCGTGTCCTGGGGCCGTCCGACGGGTGGGAACTGGCTCGTGTCTTGGGGCCGTCCGACGGCCGGGAACTGGTCCGTGTCTTGAGGCCGCCCGGGTGCTGGGAACTGGCCTGTGTCCTGGGCGCGGCCGGGGCCCGGGAACTGGCCCGTGTCCTGACCGCGGCCGGGCGCCGGGAACTGTCCGGTCGCGCCGCCCGTGTTCGGGGCGCCGAAGACGTCAGAGCGGACGAAGGGCCCGCCGTTGTTCTGAGCGCCCGCCCCGTTCTGGGCATCCGCCCCGAGACGCGGAGCGTTGAAGTCCCCCAGCGGGAAGTCGGAGGGGGAGCCGGGTCCCTGGCGGTCGTCGACGCGGGGTGTCTCCACGGTCGCACCGGGGCCCTGGAGGCCGTCGATACGGGGCATGGGAGAGGTCGTGGTCAGGGGGTCCGGCTCCTCGTGGCCGCGCGGGGCGTCCAGCGAGGCGCGCGACAGCGGCGGCTGCGCGTTCTCGTCGCTCCAGCTCGGCGTGCGCTGCTGCGGACCACCGGGCAGCTCGGCGCGCGGACCACCGCGCCCGGGCAGCTGCGGACGGCGGCGGCCGCGCTCCTTGGGCTGCCGCGACTGCGGGGGAGCGGCCGTGGGGGCACCGTCGCCGAAGCCGGCCGAACGCGCGCCCGGGTCGCCGTCGCCGAAGCCGCCCTGACGGGAGCCCAAGTCCGGGTACGCCTGGGCCGCCTGCAGGCCCTGCGGAGCACCCGGCGCGTCCTGCCCGAAGGCCCCGGCGCCCGCGCCCGCCGGGGCCGGACGGCCCTGCTGCGGGGAACCGGGACCCTGCGGAGCACCGGGACGGCCGCCCGTGCTGCCGGGCAGCGCGGCGCGCGGACCCTGCCCGGTACCCACCTGCCCGCGCTGCGGGGCGCCGCCGAGTCCCGTGCCGGGCGTACCCGTACCGAAGGACGAACCGCTCTGCTGGGCCTGGCGACGGGCCGCGGCCGCACCGGCGGCGGCCTGCGCGGCGGCCGGACCGCCGGCCCCCGGGCCGCCCTGGCCGGGCTTGCCGGGAGTGGGCTTCTTGCCGCCCTGGGCGACGTCCACCGGCAGCATGACCAGCGCGGTCGTACCACCGGAGTCGGACGGGCGCAGCTGGATGCGGATGCCGTGGCGCTGCGACAGACGACCGACCACGAAGAGGCCCATGCGGCGGGAGACCGAGACGTCCACGGTGGGCG
>CBFHCJ010000267.1:0-8640 GCA_965654005.1 uncultured Streptomyces sp.
CAAGGCATATCAACCCCGCCTGTACGCGGCGATGTGTGGGCGCGCGTGAGCGGGATGATGGAAGCGTGCGGCCGCGTGAGCGGGACGGTGGAAGCGCGGTCGCACAGAAGATCGCGCGGGCGGTCGCCCGCACGTCCGCTGGGATGAACGTGCCCTGCTCAACGCCTTCGGTGATCCGTTCGAGCGGTCACAGCAGCTCGTGTGCCGAACGGAGGGACCTTTCAACCCTGGAGTCTTCAGTCGTCGGAACGCAGTGATGACATAGGGGTCGACGAGCAGCTCAGACGTCTTCTCCATGGCTCGTCGGCCGCCTCGGCAGCGAGTGGAGGCCGCGGCCGGCACCACACGGTACCGACAGCGGCCTCACATGCACTCATCCTGGGGTGTCCAGCGCGCAGAGCGGCCGGACCTTCACGGCGTGGGCGCCTCTTCCCAGTTCACGTAGTGCACTGCGGGTGAACTGAAAATCGGGCCGTGACCGAGCTGTACGAACTCCAGCGTGTTGCCATCGGGGTCCTCGATGAACAGCGTGGCGATCCCGAAGTCGAGGGGATCGTCGGTGCTGGTCACCGTGTGACGGTTGTGCTCCAGATCGGACTGGTACGGCTGCAGCCCCATCGCGAGGAGCTGCGCCGCGGTCTCGTGGATATCGGGCACCTCGAACGCCACGTGACGGGCGATGTCGATCGGTTCCGGCTCACCCGTGGTCGGCATGAGGTGGAAGCAGTAGGAATCGCCCACGCTGAGCCAGTTCGGCTTCTCCGGTCGCGGAGTCAACCCCAGGAGATCCACATAGAAGCGGGTCGCCCGTTCGAGGTCGAGGACTCGGATACCGACATGGTTCAGTTTGGTGATCTTTATCGCCATGTGTCGATCAACCTCACTATCTGGAGCGTCAACGGTGGATTCTGATGAGCACGTCGTGCTTCGACAAATGACATGCGTTCCTGAGGAGTCCTCTCGACCAACGGCGGTGCCGCCATCGATGGAAATCACCGATCGGGTGATGCAGCCCGAGCCCGTGACGTGCAGCCAAGCGATCGTCGTCGCTTCCTCCGCCTGCTCAAGGAATCGGGCCGGCGGGATCAGTGCGGCGAACCGTCCGGCTACGCTCAGCCGGTGAGGGGGAGCCGGGCGAGTTCGTGGCGCCAGGCTGTCCCGGTGTTGAAGGTCCCACCGAGGTCGGGCAGTTCCGCCATGTCGGCCTCCGGCAGGTCGGACAGTTTTCCGCCGGCGCTGACGACGCGCAGGGACAGCTCGGCCAGCCGGTCGACACTCACAGCCTGCAGGACCGCCTGTTCGACGCTCATGGCGGCGCTGGTCAGACCGTGCGCACGAAGGATCACGACGGGGCGTCCCGCCATGGAGGAGACCATTTCCGCGGCGAGTCGCCGGTCACGCACGAGCACTCCGCGGGGATGAACGGGCACTCCGTCGGCGGCGAGTCGAGCCCCCGGGATGTCGAAGGCCCCGACGATGGGGCGGATCGTGATCCCGGCGAGATCGGCGGCCACGACGTGCGCGGGGTGCGCGTGCACCACGGCGGAGACATCGGATCGGGTCCGCAACACCTCTGTGTGCAGGGGGAGTTCGTTGGGCGGAGTGAATCCTCCGTCGAGCTCGCCCGCGGCCCCGGCCTCCCCGTCCAGGTCGACCAGCCGGATGTCGTCGGCGGTGGTGAACGCCAGACCGCGCTCCTGCGGTCCGCGGCAGCGCACGAGCAGTCGACGCTCATCGACGCGCAGGCTGATGTGCCCGAGGATTCCGTCGGCCAGTCCGCGCGCCGCGAGCACCCGGCATGCCTGGGCGATCATCGACCGCAGCGGGTCCAGTTCGCTGCTGGGGGGAACTGTCGCGGTACTCATCCTGCCCTCCTGGCTGCCGGCCTCACCGGGGCTTCCAAGGCGTTTCGCACGTCGTCCGAGCGGGCCGCCTCGCTCACCGCGCGCCGGCAAGTGATCAGTGCCCGCGGCCAGTTCACGGTCATGGCCCCGGCCAACCTGCCGTCCGGGTCACCGTAGAGGACCGCGAACGAGCGGCCCGGATCGGCCCCTGGGATCGTCAGGTACTCCAGTTCGTCGCCGGTGCGGCCGGTGAGCTGGATCTTCCAGTCGTACTGATCGCTCCAGACGTACTCGACCGGCTCATGGACACGAAGGTCGCCAGGATGAGTGATGTTGTGTGCCACGCATGCCGCCTGCTCGACCGCGTTCGTCCAGTGCTCGACGCGCGTCAGCCGACCGTACCGGGGGTTGGCCCAGCGGGCGACATCGCCGACGGCGTAGACACCCGGGCCACCCATGGCACGGCAGTACTGGTCGCACACCACACCGTCCTCGATATGCAGCGCGGACGAGCGCAGCCACTCGTCGTTGGGCTGCGCCCCGATACCGACCACGACCGTGGCGGCGGGCAACGCCGAGCCGTCACTGAGACGAACGGTCAGGCCGTCGGCGGTGGGCTCGACGCCCGTGACGCCGAGACCGAAGCGGGGCATGACACCGTGCTCGGTGTGCAATGTCGTGAACCGCTCCGCGATCGCGGGGTTGAGCACCCGGCTCAGCGGTACTGGTACGGGATCGACGAGGGTGACCTCTTCGACGCCCATGCCGCGGGCCGTCGCGGCGACCTCGGCACCGATGAAGCCGGCCCCGATGATCACGAGAGGGCCGCCGCGGCGCAGGTCCCGTCCGAGCGCCGTGGCGTCGCTGAGGGTGCGCAGAACGTGCACGCCGGCCGGCTGGCCCCACGGGGAGGGCCGGGCGCGTGCCCCGGTGGCGATGACCAGGTTGTCGTAGGCGAGCCGTTCGCCATCGGCGAGTTCCACGAAGTGTTCCGTGGTGTCGAGCCGGGTCGCGGCGCGGCCGAGCAGCAAGCGGATGTCCGCGTCGGACGCCTCCTGCTCGGTCAGCAGGCTGATGCTCTCGGGGGTGGCTTCCCCGCTCAACAGCGCCTTGGACAGCGGTGGTTTGTCGTAGGGCAGTGCTTCTTCCTCGCCGACGAGGAGCACCTCCCCGTCGTACCCGGCGCCCCGCAGCGCCTGTGCGGTGCGTACCCCGCCGACCGAGGAGCCGACGATCACCGTGGTCGGGCTCATGGGCCTTCCACCGTCAGTGCTGAGACCGGGCAGGTGCGGGCCGCCTCTTCGAGGCGCGCGCGGTCGGATTCCGGAATGTCGGTCTTGAGCAGGACGACGAGCCCCTCGTCGTCGATGTCGAACGCGTCATCGGCCGCGACGACGCAGTTGGCGTATCCCTGGCAGAGTCCCAGGTCGGCTTTGATTACTGCCATGTCGGTTTCTCCTGATCCACTGTGCTGTGCGGTCGCGTCACGCCTTGACCGCCATCCCCCCGTCCGGATGCACGACTCCGCCGGTGATGCCGCGCGACCGATCGGAAGCCAGGAAGACATAGCTCCAGGCGTGGTCGGCGCCCGACAGGGCGACCTTCAGCGGTACGCGGTCGGCTATGTCGGCGGCCCGGTTCGGTGTGTCACCCAGGCTCCGCGTGTCGAGCCCGAGACTGCCCAGCCCGCGAAGGTCGGTGCCGAGCGTCCCGCCGGGAGCCACTCCGTTGACCCTGATGCTCGGGGCAAGTTCGTGGGCGAGTGCCGTGACGAGTCCGCGCACCGCGAACTTCGACGACACGTAGAGCACGCCACCGCGCCCCGGGTAGTACGACGACGCCGACTCGGTCAGGATGACCGACCCGCCGGTTTCCCGCAGGGCGGGAAGGGCGGCCTTGACGGAGTGCATGTGGCTCTTGACGTTGATGTTGAACATCTCGTGGAACGCGTCGTCGATTTGGTCGGCGTCCAGTTCCCCGAGGCCTCGGTAGAAGTCGAAGACACCCACGCAGTTGACCAGGACGTCCAGTCCACCGAACGCGGAGACTGTGGCCTCGACCGCTTCCTCGTTGGCCCGTCGGGTCGTGGCGTCGCCGACGACGACCGGTGTACCCGGGAGGTCGGCGATCAGCTTCTGGCACTTGGCAACATCTCGCTCGAGGACGGCTACCTGTGCGCCCTCTTCCCGGAAGGCGTCGACGACGGCCCGGCCGATTCCCGAACCCGCGCCGATCACCAGGGCTCGTTTCCCCTCCAGCCACCCGGTCATCGCTTCTCCTCCTTGTCTGCCTCGATGAGGTCCTCGTCGATTTCCGCCTCGAAGAGCGGCCCGAACGGCTTGCCGATCATCCGCGAGTACGTCGCCGGGTTCTGCCACGTCAGCGCCTCGACCTCGAGCGGGCACAGCGCGATCCACTGACCCGACTTCGGTGATTCGATCAGCAGCCGCGAACCGTTGCGGGTCTCCACCCGGCAGACCCGGACCTCGGCGAACTCGTTGCCCAGCACGATCGGTTCGCCCTGCTGATGGGCGAGGAGCTCGCGGCGTTCGGCCGCCGCACGGGCGGCGGCCCGTGCGTCCTCCTCCTCACCCTCCCACCGCGGTTTCACAGGAAGATCGCCAGGTTCTGGGTGCGCAGCACCGAGTCGTCGACGAGAATCGTGCGCCGGGCCAGCAGCCACCCGTTGCCGTCGGGCGACCGGCGCAGGAGATCCTCACGCCCGGCGGAGATGACCGCCGCTTCCTGGACGTCACCGCGGCTGCGGTACAGCAGCACGGCCGAGTCCACGACGAGGTGGTCCTCGTCCTCGGTGGCGAAGGTGCGCACGTTCGTCACATAGTGGCGCAGCCGCGAAGGCGGATCCTCGGTCCAGGCGTGCTCGGTCTGGAATCGGGCGACCCGGCGTGAGAGCGAGTACTTGTTCTCGTCGAAGTGGGCCATACCGGGGGCGGAGTCGAAGCCGGCGCCCAGGGCGGTGGTCACACGGACGGGCATGACGTAGTGTATGTACTCGGCCAGGAGGTCGAGCCAGTCGCCGAAGAGCTGAGCGTCGAGGACATAGGACTCATCTACCAGCCAGTGGTGCGCCTGCTGGTGCCGCTCGTCCAAGAACGGCAGCGACCGTCCGGTCCGCTGGATCCGCGACGCGTGTCCGCCGAGGACCGACTCCGCGGAGTACGGGCCGCCGTTGCCGGTCGGACGGATCTGAGTGCTTGACGTGCTCATCGCTCCACCGCCTCGCTGCCTGCGCTGCACGCGGTGCCCGCAGCGCCCTGATCATTGACACCGCTGACCTGTACCTGGCGTACCGCGGGGGCCGGCTGCTCCAGGTGATCCGCCCAGCGCTCCAGCAGGTGACGCTGGTTGTACTCGCCGTATCCGACGTAGGCCTCTCCGGCCCCTGCCCACTGCTTTGAGGTCAGCGGTGCGACGACGTTGCTTCCGTCCTCCAGGATCCCCATCCGGCTGTTGAGCAGCAGGCGCTGGGCCATCGAGCCGGCGGCGGTGTTGGTCAGCGAGACCCAGTTCTCCACGTCGTCCTGCTCGAACATGCCCGTGCTGCCGAAGCACATCAGATAGGCCTTGTACGAAAGCGCCTTGTACTCCTCGGGCGCCTCGGCGTCGACGGCGAACCAGGAGAGCACCTCGGTCTCGCCCGGGCCGACGGGCTGCCACGTGCGAAGGGAGATGAAGGGCAGAACGTCGTCGCCGTCCTCGACCTTCGGCCAGTTGTGCACCAGGCTCATGTTCGGGAACACCGAGGCGGCGGAGATCATGAAACCGTCGCGACCGATGAGGTCCAACTGGTCCTGCGACCAGACCTTCTTCATCTTCTCGATCACGACATCCGGGTAGCCGACGTACTGCAGCCGCTCCTCGAGCGTCCCCGGCGGCAGCTTGTAGGTCGTGCCGCCCCCATTGCCCGCCCAGTAGGTGGTGCCGTCCTTCCGCTTCTCCGCCTTGGGCTCCCGGAACAGCCCGATCTCGACCACGCTCGTGTGGGTCTGCGGCGTGTGGTACATGTCGCCGGCGAAGTTCTCGACGCCGATCTTCCAGTTCGCCTTGATCCGCCAGCGCTGCGGCCCGCGCAGTTCGATCCCGCTCTCCGACTGCCTGGTGTAGTAGTCCAGGTAGAAGGCGAAGTCCCCGAGGTACTCGCGCAGCGGCGGGGCGTCAGGGTCCATGCTGATGAAGATCAGCCCGTTGTACGTGTCCAGGGACGGCGCCGGCAGCAGCGTCTGGCCCTTGCGACGGAAGCCCGCCTCACCGCCGTAGGCCTCCTTGTGGAAGGGGAGCCCCACGATGCGCCCGTCGTTGCGGTAGGACCAGCCGTGGTACGGGCAGCGGAAGTGCGAGGCGTTGCCCATCTCCGCCCGGCACACCTGCATTCCGCGGTGCAGGCACATGTTGAACAGCGCCCGCACCTCTCCGTCCTCACCGCGGGAGACGATGAACGAATCCTCAAGGACCCGTCGTACGACGTAGTCCCCTGCCTGAGGGATCTCGGACTCGTGCCCGACGAACACCCAAGCACGACTGAAGAGCCGCTCGCGCTCCAGTCGGAAGATCTCCTCGTCGTTGTAGATGTGCGCGGGGATCATCCCCTGTCGCACATCCGCGAGGAGACGGTCGTGATCGGTCATGACTGACTCCAAACCGCCAGCTTGCCTGTGCTGCTTCTGCAGAACAGAATCTGTATCTGACTAGAAGAATCTACCCCACTCTCGCGCGTGTCAAGCCCGCGCCCGGCCGTTGACCGGCTGAAGGTGTCAACGTATTCTCCGCTCAACAGAGAAGCATTCTGCTGGATGGAGAGCCGTGACGGTAGCCCATGGGCCGATCGAGGCGGCCGTCACGTGGTGGCGGGGCGCACCGGCTCGGGGCGGACGCTCTTATGACGTGGACTGTTCCGCGGCCGACGCCGCGGCGCCGGGCGCCTCGGCCGCGGACGTCGACGAAGCGGTGCGTGCCGCCGCAGAAGCTGGCGCCTCATGCTGGGGCTCTGAGGGATCGGCCGTGCTCCGCGGGGTGGGCACGGTCCAGCTCGACGACGGAGCCGTCATCTCGTTCACGGTGGGTAACGGGACGGCTCCTGCTCAACGACGGCGGCCTGCGGAGACCGACGGGTGCTGTCCTGCGCCAATCCGGGACTCAGCGGCCCCCACGCCGCGCCGACACTGTGGGCCGAGCATCGGCAGCCATGAGTACACCCCGCGCACCGCCACGCCCCGGCGGCCCTCCTTTCAGCCAAGCACCAATGAGTTTCTGTCCCCAGGACCGATCCGCCATCGGATCGAAACCGAAGGAGTACCTCCCGTGATCGCACGGCTCGACAGCGCCCAGCCGTACGCCCTCGGCCTGTTCCGTATCGTCGTTGGCCTGCTCTTCACCTGCCACGGCGCCGCCTCGCTCTTCGGCGTCCTAGGTGGCGCGGAGGGCACCAAGGGCGGCAGCGTCCCGACCGGCTCCTGGCCCGTCTGGTACGGGGCCGTGATCCAGCTCGTCGCCGGTGTCCTGGTGCTGATCGGCCTCGGCACCCGGGGTGCCGCGTTCATATCCTCCGGCTCGATGGCGTACGCGTACTTCGGCATGCACCAGTCGGTCGCCCTGTGGCCGATCCAGAACGGCGGCGAGCCGTCGGCGCTGTTCTGCTGGGCGTTCCTGGTGTTGGTCTTCACCGGGTCCGGCGCGTTCGGCGTCGACCGCCTCTTCGGCTCCAGGATGGCCGCGACGAAGGAGAAGCACCCTGGCGCCCGACCTCGGACAGCAGCTCCTGGCGGCGCTGACCGACGACGGCTTCTTTCCCTCGCGCAGCGCCGCGCTCACCCTGGACCACTCGGTCATGGTGCCGATGCACTTCCTCGATCCGGAAGAGCGGATGAGCCTGCAGCCCATCTACCTCAATGGCCTGGTCCCGCCCCTGCCGTCGGCCACGACCTGTCGGGATGTCGGCGCCCGCGTGCGTTCGGTCATCGAACAGTGGGACAGCCCGCAGCGCGTGGCGCTCGTCGCCAGCGGCAGCTTCTCCCTCGAGGTCGGCGGGCCCCGCATCGCCGACGGCGGCATCTTCGGCGTGCCGGATCCGCAGTGGGCCGCGCACGTGACAGCGCGGCTGAAAGCGGGTCAGACCACGCAACTCATCGAGGAGGCGACGACGCCCCGTATGCAGCGGGCCGGCAACGTCGGCGGAGAGTTGCTGAACTGGCTCGCTCTGCTGGGCGCCGTCGGCGACCGGCCTGCGCAATTCCTCGAACACCAAGTCGAGTACGGCCATTCGTATGCGGTATGGGACTGGAGCTGACATGGGAGCCTACGAGATCGACCTGTTCAACCACCTGCTCTCCGTCGACCCGGAGTTCCGCGAGGGCATCCTCGCCGGCGACGATGCCGCCTGGGATGCCGTCCGCCTCACCCCGCAGGAGCGGGCGGCGCTCGAAAGGGCCGACATCGCCTGGCTGTTCGCCCATGGCGCCAACGACTTCCTGCTGCACAACCTCTTTCGGTTCAAGATCGGCGGCGTCACCATCGAGTCCTACGTCCAAGGCATCAAGCACCACCTGCGCACCTCAAAGGGCGCCTGACGACGATGACGACGAGCGCCCTCTCGGCTGTGGATGCGGTCTCCTCCGGCTCCGGCTCGCGGCAGAGCTGACGATGGCGGCACACGGTTGCCAGTAGTTGTTCACCGGGGACGCATCGACGGTGTGGCGGGCAGGTTCGACAGCATCGGCATTACACCCGGGCAGGCCGACCGCCAGCAGCACTCCGGCACAGAGATCGGTGCCGAAGTGCT
>CBFHCJ010000268.1:0-8602 GCA_965654005.1 uncultured Streptomyces sp.
CCCGCCGGGGCACTGTCCGTCCTCGGGGGCACCGGGCGGTGCCCCGCAGCCCCCGCGCCCCGTGTACCTCCACCCGGGCGCCCTCCGGGGCGCCCCGGCGGCGTCAGACCGCCCCGGCGCCCGTCAGTGACCGGACCTCGGTCTCCGCGTGCTTGGCCTCGTCCGGCGGTTCCGCCGAGGTGACCGTGCCGAGCCAGCCCGCGAGGAAGCCGAGCGGGATCGAGACGATGCCGGGGTTCTGCAGCGGGAAGTACTGGAAGTCGACGGCCGGGAACAGCGATTCGGGGCTCCCCGAGACCACCGGCGACAGCAGCACGAGCCCCAGGGCGGGCACGAGGCCGCCGTAGACCGCCCAGATGGCGCCGCGTGTCGTGAAGCCGCGCCAGAAGAGCGCGTACATCAGCACGGGCAGGTTCGCGGACGCGGAGACCGCGAAGGCGAGCCCCACCAGGAAGGCCACGTTGAGGTCGCGGGCCAGCAGCCCGAGCGCGATCGCGACCACGCCGATTCCGACGGCGGCGGCCCGCGCCACGGCCACCTCGCTGCGCGGCTTGGCACGACGGCGCCGCAGCGACGCATACAGGTCGTGGGCGACGGCGGCCGAGGAGGCGAGGGTGATCCCGGCGACGACGGCGAGGATCGTGGCGAAGGCGACAGCGGCGACCATGGCGAAGAGAACCGTTCCCCCGGTGGAGTCAGCTCCGCCGCCCAGCTTCTGCGCCAGCAGCGGCACCGCGGTGTTCCCGGCCGCGTTCGATCCTCGTACGGCGTCCGGCCCGACGACGGCGGCCGCGCCGAAGCCCAGCACGATCGTCATCAGATAGAAGCCGCCGATGAGCCCGACCGACCAGACGACCGAGCGGCGGGCGGCCCGAGCGGTCGGCACGGTGTAGAAGCGGGACAGGATGTGTGGCAGCCCGGCGGTGCCGAGCACCAGCGCCAGTCCCAGGCTCATGAAGTCGAGCCGTGCGGTCCAGCTCCCGCCGTACTTCAGCCCCGGCGCGAGGAACGCCCGACCGTGCCCACTGCGCTCCGCCGCGGTCCGCAGCAGCGCGTCGACATCCCCGTGGAAACGCATCAGAACGAGGACGGTCAGCGCGATCGTCCCGCCGAGCAGCAGCACCGCCTTGACGATCTGGATCCACGTGGTCGCCCGCATCCCGCCGAGCGACACATAGATCACCATGAGCGCGCCGACCAGTGTCACCGTCCAGGCACGCGCCGCTGTGCTCGTGCCCCCGAACAGCAGCGCGACCAGGCTGCCCGCACCGACCATCTGTGCCACCAGGTACACCACGGAGACGATGACCGAGGACGTTCCCGCCGCGATGCGCACCGGCCGCTCGCTCATCCGGGCCGCTACGACGTCAGCGAGCGTGAACCGCCCGCAGTTGCGCACGAGTTCGGCGACGAAGAAGAGCACCACGAGCCAGGCGACGAGGAAGCCCACCACATACAGCAGCCCGTCGTACCCAAAGAGCGCGATGAGCCCGGTGACTCCCAGGAAGGAAGCCGCCGACATGTAGTCGCCTGCGATGGCAAAACCATTCTCCATCGGCGAGAACAGCCGCCCGCCGGCGTAGAACTCCTCCGCCGAACCATGCCGGTTGCGGCTCACCCATGTCGTGATGGCCAGCGTGATCGCGATGAACACGCTGAACAGCACCAGCGCCAGCGCCTGATGGTCTCCGGTCACCGCTCGCCACCCCTGAGGCCCCGGGTCAACTCCTGGGTGTCCCAGCGCAGATCGAGCGCGGCCCGGTCCCTGCGCAACCGGGCGTGCCGCGCGTACGCCCAGGTGAACAGGAACGTCGTCAGGAACTGCCCGAGCCCCGCCAGCATCGCCACGTTCACGGAGCCCGTCACCGGCCGTGCCATCAGTCCGGGTGCCGTCTGTGCGGTCACCACATAGCCCACGTACCAGGTGAAGAAGACCGCCAGCCCTGGTATCACGAACCTCCGATACCGGCTGCGCACCTCCCGGAACGCCGCGCTGCGCTGTACCTCCAGATAGACGTCGGCCGCACTCGCCGCACCCTCCTGGTCCCGGTGCGCGGGCGGCACCACGGGAGCAGGAGCGCCCGTCCCGTCCAGTTCACCCAAGCCGGAGGCGAGCTTGTCGTACCAGGGATCGCCGTACCTCCCCTCGCCGACCGCCCCCGCGGACGCGGGCATTGGGCCACGGCCTTCGTGCTTCTCAATGGAACTCTCGGGGCCACCCCCGCGTCTGCGGGGACGGCCATTGCTTGACTGCATGCCCAAGGATGGACAGAACGGGTAGATCTTCGACTCTTCTTCTCAGCGCTCTTCACCCCATCAGGTGACTCACTTTGAGGGTGGCTGCACCAGCCCCTTCGCATACGCGTAACGCACCGCCTGAGCACGGTTCTTGAGCCCCGGCTTGGCGAAGAGGTTGTTGATGTGGGTCTTCACGGCAGCCGTGGAGACGTGCAGTCTGCGGTCGATCTCCTGGTTGCTCAGCCCCTCGGCGATCAGTACGAGCACCTGCGTCTCCCGTGCGGTGACATAGCCGGCGAGGGCGATGCCTACGACCGTGGCCACCGTGGTGAGCCAGGCGTCGTCGTTGAACGCGGCTACGCCCCCAGCCCGACACCGGCGGCGGGCACCGCGACGGCCAGGGGCAGCCGCTCCATCGCGCTGACGGCGCACCCGCACCACAGCACCATCGCCGGGACACGCAGATCCGTGGCATTCCCGGCCGGCGCCGACCCCAGCAGCGCCACGAGCAAAGTGACCGAGGGCAGCAGCCGGTGCCGCAGGGTGGTCCGGAAGAAGGCCCACGCCCGATCGCCGCACCGGCCAGGACGACCCCGAAAGCCGCCACGACGACGCCCCAGGAGCGCAGTCTGCTGTCGGTGAAGGTCGCCCACAGGAGCATGCCCAGGGCTGCGAGCCGGGTGGTCCCAGGCGAGCGCATGCCGGGCACCGGAGACGCCTGCGCGGGACAGTGCCTCGCGGGAGGGCCAGCGCAGCCACGCGTTCTGCGTCACACGCGCTCCTTCCACGAGGGCTGGGGCACGCGGTCACCGCAGGCCGTGCGCCGGGCGTCCGCAGGGGTCGCGGACTGCGACCGCCGGACCAGGATCCCGCTGCGGACCAGCAGGGTGGCTGCGAGGGCGAGGAACAGGGCGGAGCCGTCCTGGTGCACGCCGAACACCGAGCCGAGGCCGAAGATCCCGACGCGCAGGGCTATGCCGACGATCCACACGGCGACGCTTGCCTTGGTGCTCCTGCTCCATGCCGTGCCGTCCGGCTCGGTCCATATCCGTGTCGTCCAGGCCCAGCCGGCTCCGGTGGCCAGCCCGATGAGCAGCTCGGCCCCGAGCAGAAGGGCGGACTCTGTGTGGTGATGGGGATCGAGGGTGCCCGGCCGGCGCACGGCCAGTAAGGCCAGGACAGCGGGCATGATCCACCAGCGCCGGTCCGCGGTGATCCGGCGCGCGCCGAACTGGCGCACGAAGATCAGGACGACTGCGGCGGTGATCAGCAGGGCATCGGCGAGCCCGGACATCGCGGCCTCCGTGGGCGGGGAAGAGCGGTGCCGGCAGCGGGTGCTGTCGACGCCTTCGACGCTACGGAAATCGGCAGGTCAGGAGATCGGAGCGGGGGTGGATCCCGGGTGGATCCTCCGACGGCGCTCTCTCCACCCACGGGTGGAGAGCCTCAAGGGCACCGTCCGTTCTGTGCACGCGGATGCTGCCACGGTCCGGTGCCGGATCGGTTTCACCCCCGCTGCCCCCTCCCTTCCCGAAGCTCTCGGCTTCGCTCGCGCAGGGAACCCTCATCGTCCCCAGGGCTTCGCCCCTTCGACCCCGCCAGGGGCTCCACCCCTGCACTCCGCGGGGACTGCGTCCCCTGGAGCCCTTGCCGGGGACTGCGCCCCCAGACCCTCGCTTCGACCTTGACCGCCTCGTCCTCAAACGCCGGACGGACTGGATTCGGCCGGGCCGCGTCTGGCGCACCGCCTCGCAAGCAACGGCTACGCGTCGATGCGGGAGCGGTCCAGCGTCGCCGCCGAGCTGGAGATGAACTCCTTGCGTGGCGCCACGTCGTTGCCCATCAGCAGATCGAAGACCGTCTCGGCGGCGTCCAGGTCGGAGAGGTTGATCCGGCGCAGGGTGCGGTGACGCGGGTCCATCGTCGTCTCGGCCAGCTGGTCGGCGTCCATCTCGCCGAGACCCTTGTACCGCTGGATGGAGTCCTTGTACCGGATGCCCTTGCTCTGGAACTCAAGGAGCTTGTCCCGTAGCTCGCGGTCCGAGTAGGTGTAGACGTACTTGTCCTGGCCCTTCTTCGGCTGGATGAGCTCGATCCGGTGGAGCGGCGGCACCGCCGCGAACACCCTGCCCGCCTCGACCATGGGCCGCATGTAGCGATGGAACAACGTCAGGAGCAGGGTGCGGATGTGAGAGCCGTCCACGTCCGCGTCGGTCATCATGATGATCTTGCCGTAGCGGGCCGCGTCGATGTCGAAGGTCCGGCCCGATCCGGCTCCTATGACCTGGATGATCGCGCCGCACTCGGCGTTCTTGAGCATGTCCGTCACGGACGACTTCTGGACGTTGAGGATCTTGCCGCGGATCGGCAGAAGCGCCTGGAACTCGGAGTTCCGGGCCAGCTTCGCCGTACCGAGCGCGGAGTCGCCCTCGACGATGAACAGCTCGCTGCGCTCCACGTCGTCGCTACGGCAGTCGGCGAGCTTCGCGGGCAGCGACGAGGACTCGAGGGCCGTCTTGCGGCGCTGCGCGTCCTTGTGCTGACGGGCGGCGATGCGCGTACGGGCGGCGGCGACGGCCTTCTCCAGGACCACGCGGGCCTGCGCCGCCGCGTCTCGCTTCGTGGAGGTCAGGAAGTCCTTGAGCTCCTTGGAGACCACGTTGTTCACGATGCGGCGTGCCGCGGAGGTGCCGAGCACCTCCTTGGTCTGGCCCTCGAACTGCGGCTCGGCCAGGCGCACGGTGACGACCGCGGTCAGCCCCTCCAGGGCGTCGTCCTTGACGATGTCGTCCTCGGCGACCCGCAGCAGCTTCTTGGCGCGCAGTACCTCGTTCATGGTCCTGGCGACGGCCTGCTCGAAGCCGGCGACATGGGTGCCGCCCTTGGGGGTGGCGA
The DNA here is from genome assembly GCA_965654005.1 of uncultured Streptomyces sp. Taxonomy (GTDB): domain Bacteria; phylum Actinomycetota; class Actinomycetes; order Streptomycetales; family Streptomycetaceae; genus Streptomyces. Next base: position 5,134 of record CBFHCJ010000268.1, read on the forward strand.
TGATGTTGACGAACGACCTGAGCGTGGTGTCGTAACCGGTCCCCCAGCGCAGCGCGACATCGACGCCCAGCTCCCGGGTGACCTCGGTGGGCGTCATCTGACCATGGTCGTCCAGGACGGGGACCGTCTCCTTGAAGGTGCCCTGTCCGGAGAAGCGGAGGACATCGCACACGGGCTTGTCGCTCGCCAGGTATTCGCAGAACTCGCTGATGCCGCCGTCGAAGCGGAAGGACTCCTCGCCCTTGCTCCCGCCCTCACCCAGCCCATACTCGTCACGGACGACGATGGTCAGGCCGGGCACCAGGAACGCGGTCTGACGGGCGCGCTGGTGCAGCGTCTCGAGGGAGAGTTTGGCGTCCTTGAGGAAGATCTGGCGGTCGGCCCAGTAGCGCACCCGCGTACCGGTGCGGGTCTTGGGGATCCGCTTGGTCTTGCGCAGCCCTCCCTTGGCCTCGAACTTCGCGTCCGGGCCGTCGGCCGAGAAGACACCCGGCGCACCGCGCCGGAAGCTGATGTCGTGGGTGTGGCCGCCGCGGTCGACCTCGACGTCCAGGCGAGCGGAGAGCGCGTTCACCACGGACGCGCCGACACCGTGCAGACCGCCGGACGCCGCGTACGAGCCGCCGCCGAACTTGCCGCCCGCGTGCAGCTTGGTCATCACGACCTCGACTCCGGAGAGGCGGGTCTTGGGCTCCACGTCGACCGGGATACCACGGCCGTTGTCCCGCACCTCCACCGAGGCGTCGTCGTGCAGGATCACCTCGATGTGGTCGCAGTAACCGCCCAGGGCCTCGTCCACGGAGTTGTCGATGATCTCCCAGAGGCAGTGCATCAGACCGCGACTGTCGGTCGACCCGATGTACATGCCCGGGCGCTTGCGCACGGCTTCAAGGCCCTCGAGGACGAGAAGGTGCCGCGCGGTGTAGTTGGAACCGTCCCGGTCTGCTCCGGTCAGCAGCGCTGTGGACGGCACGGACGTCTCGGCGGTCACGCGGTTCGCTCCTCGCTGAATTTCAAATGGGGCCCTTTGGGGTACGGGGCCGGCTTCGGTCGCCGCTCCGAGGGTACCGAGGCCTGGTAGAGCCGTTGTAACGCCACCCTCGTCCGGGGCTTAGACTAGTCCACGGTCGTACGAACGTTCGATCCCTCGATGGAGTGAAGTACATATCACGTTCCCTTCGAGGCATGAACCATTTAGGCTCCGGGCACGTCCTCATGCACAACCGGCAACCCCGCCGGGAGGACCGAACAACCGACAGACAGCGCGAATCCGTACGACGCAAGACACGCAATACGGCACATTCGCCGCCAACCGGCAGCAGACAGCCGGCCTGGAAAGAAATTTTCGAGGACAAGCCGCGAGCGGGAACGTTTTCGGCCTGGTTGGATGTTGACCCTGGTACGACAGCTCGTCGAGCTAGAGAAGAGGCGACGTGACTACTGTTCTGACCCCCGCGAGCCCGCTGACGGCCGCTGACCGCTGCGACCGCTGCGGCGCCCAGGCGTACCTACGCGTCGTCCTCCTGAGCGGCGGAGAACTGCTCTTCTGCGCCCACCACGGCCGCAAGTTCGAGCCGGAACTCAAGAAGATCGCCGCCGAGATACAGGACGAGACGGAACGGCTCACCTCCGTTCCGGCAAGCACGTCCGAAGAGGAACGCTGACACTTCGCGTGCACGACGAGCCGGCACCGGCGCCGAGGCCGGTGAGCGGGCGGCCACCCCGACACAGGGAGTGGCCGCCCGTACTCGTATGACGCGTTTGGTCGGCGCCCTCATCACCTGGCTCCCGACCCGCGCGCTCACGGCAGCTCGCGAAGGGGGCGCCTTCAGCACTCGCACGAAGGTCCCTGTACGCGGACTCTCAACGGCCGCCGCCGATTGCCTTGGCGACGCCCGCGATTCGCGTATAGACACCGGGGTTCCCGGCCTGCCCACAGCCGCTGCCCCATGACACCAGACCGATCAGGCGCCCCTTGGCGACCAGCGGCCCTCCGCTGTCCCCTTGGCACGCGTCATGGCCGCCCTGAGGCTCTCCGGCGCACAGCATGGACGAGGCCGCGTACTTGCCCTCCACACCGCCGGGGTATGCCTGTTCACAGGTCGCGTCAGGCAGCACCTGTACGTTCGCGGCCCGAAGACTGCGCGCGTAGTCGGCGCCTCCTGAGGTGTCGCCCCAGCCGTACACGGTCGCGTCCGTGCCCGGCGTATAGGCCTGATCGCCCGCCTCCGCCATGTGGATGACCGAGCTCGCGGGAAGCGGGGAGGCGAGGGTGAGCACCGCGAAGTCCCCCGCGTTCGTATAGCTGTTGTACTGGGGATTGACCCAGGTGGCGGTCACGGGGATCTCCTCGCCCTGATTCGAGAGCAACTCCGTACGCTCCGCGATGACCTTCAGGTCCCGCACCCGGCTCGGCGACGCTCCCAGGACAGCCGGATTCAGGCAGTGGGCCGCGGTGAGGACCGTGGAGCGGTCCACCGCCACTCCCCCGCAGAACTGCCCCGCCCGCGTACCCCCGAACCGGTCACGGCTGGAGAGGGCGACGGTCCACGGGCTCTGTGAGATGTCGACCGGAAAGCCTCCGATGACGACGCTGTCCGCCGTCGCGGGCGCGGGCGATGCAAGCGGTATCAAGGCCGCCGCGGCTGCGAGGGCCAGCACTCGGGCAAAGGGACGACGCATGCGCGCTCCTTACTGTGAGGTGGTCGTAGAACACCCACAGTGATCCAGCTTGCCGCATCACGCACACGCAGAGGGCCCGGCTCCGCATGGGAGCCGGGCCCTCGACGACGTGCGGCCGAGCCCTAGTCGAGGTAGTCGCGCAGGACCTGCGAGCGCGACGGGTGACGCAGCTTCGACATCGTCTTGGACTCGATCTGGCGGATACGCTCACGGGTGACGCCGTACACCTTGCCGATCTCGTCGAGGGTCTTCGGCTGACCGTCGGTGAGACCGAAGCGCATCGAGACGACGCCCGCCTCGCGCTCGGACAGAGTGTCGAGGACAGAGTGCAGTTGCTCCTGGAGGAGCGTGAAGCTGACCGCGTCGGCCGGGACGACGGCCTCGGAGTCCTCGATGAGGTCCCCGAACTCGCTGTCGCCGTCCTCGCCCAGCGGGGTGTGCAGCGAGATGGGCTCGCGGCCGTACTTCTGGACCTCGATGACCTTCTCCGGGGTCATGTCGAGCTCCTTGGCCAGCTCCTCCGGGGTGGGCTCGCGGCCCAGGTCCTGGAGCATCTGGCGCTGCACGCGCGCGAGCTTGTTGATGACCTCGACCATGTGCACCGGGATACGGATGGTGCGGGCCTGGTCGGCCATGGCACGGGTGATCGCCTGACGGATCCACCAGGTGGCGTACGTGGAGAACTTGTAGCCCTTGGTGTAGTCGAACTTCTCGACCGCGCGGATCAGACCGAGGTTGCCCTCCTGGATCAGGTCCAGGAACAGCATGCCGCGGCCGGTGTAGCGCT
>CBFHCJ010000269.1:0-8526 GCA_965654005.1 uncultured Streptomyces sp.
CGTACGGGGAACCGGGCCGCAACTGTGAACGGGCCTCTGTGCGCGGCCGGATCAGTTGGTGCGGGGCCGGATCAGTTGCGGCCCTCGCCCAGGTGGTGGACCCGGACCATGTTCGTGGTGCCGGGGACGCCGGGCGGGGAGCCGGCGGTGATGATCACGATGTCGCCGTCGTTGAACCGCTTGAGCCTGACCATCTCCTGGTCCACCAGTATGACCATCTCGTCGGTGCTGTTCACGAACGGCACGACGTGCGACTCCACACCCCAGCTCAGCGCCAGCTGGTTGCGGGTGGACTCGTCCGTGGTGAACGCCACGATCGGCTGGGTCGCGCGGTAGCGGGACAGCCGGCGGGCGGTGTCGCCGGACTGGGTGAAGGCCACCAGGCCCTTGCCGCCGAGGAAGTCCGCGATCTCGCAGGCCGCACGGGCGACGGAGCCGCCCTGGGTACGGGGCTTCTTGCCGGGGACCAGCGGCTGCAGGCCCTTGGAGAGGAACTCCTCCTCGGCCGCCACGACGATCTTCGACATCGTCTTGACCGTCTCGATCGGGTACGCGCCCACGCTCGACTCGGCCGACAGCATGACCGCGTCGGCGCCGTCCAGGATCGCGTTGGCCACGTCGGAGGCCTCGGCGCGGGTCGGCCGGGAGTTGGTGATCATCGACTCCATCATCTGGGTCGCCACGATCACCGGCTTGGCGTTGCGGCGGCACAGCTCGATGAGCCGCTTCTGCACCATGGGGACCTTCTCGAGCGGGTACTCGACGGCGAGGTCGCCACGGGCGACCATGACACCGTCGAACGCCATCACGACGTCCTCCATGTTCGCCACCGCCTGCGGCTTCTCCACCTTGGCGATGACCGGGACGCGGCGGCCCTCCTCGTCCATGATGCGGTGGACGTCCTTGACGTCGTCGGCGTCCCGCACGAAGGACAGGGCGACCAGGTCGCAGCCCATGCGCAGCGCGAAGCGCAGGTCCTCGATGTCCTTCTCGGACAGCGCCGGGACGTTCACCGCCGCGCCGGGCAGGTTGATGCCCTTGTGGTCGGAGATGACGCCGCCCTCGATGACGATCGTCCTCACCCGGGGGCCCTCGACCTCGAGGACCTTGAGCTCGACGTTGCCGTCGTTGATCAGGATCTGGTCGCCATGGGAGACGTCCCCCGGCAGGCCCTTGTACGTCGTACCGCAGATGTGCTTGTCACCCGGCACGTCCTCGGTGGTGATGGTGAACTCGTCACCGCGCACCAGCTCGACGGGGCCCTCCGCGAAGGTCTCCAGGCGGATCTTCGGGCCTTGCAGGTCGGCGAGGACACCGATGGCCTTGCCGGTTTCGGCGGACGCGGCACGGACGCGGTCGTACCGCCCCTGGTGCTCTGCGTGCGAGCCATGGCTGAAATTGAAGCGGGCCACGTTCATGCCGGCTTCGATCAGCGAGACGAGCATCTCGTGGGAGTCGACCGCGGGGCCGAGAGTACAGACGATTTTCGAACGGCGCATGGGGCGATCCTATCGGTTTGTTTCGCTGCGGAATATTCCGTCTGGCGGAAAATACAAATGGGCGGGCTCGCGCTCAGGCGAGAACCGGTCGAATTTCTTCAGTTGCCCTTTGCGGCCAGCGCGTAGGTCTGTGTGGCGATCTCCAGTTCCTCGTCGGTCGGTACCACGGCGACCGCCACCCGCGCGGACGCGGGCGAGATCAGCCGCGGCTCGTCGCCTCGTACGGCGTTCAGCTCGCCGTCGACCGCCAGGCCCAGCTCCTCCAGGCCCGCGACGGCGGCCTCCCGCACCGGTGCCGCGTTCTCGCCCACACCCGCGGTGAAGGCGATCGCGTCCACCCGGCCGAGTACCGCGTAATACGCGCCGATGTACTTCCTCAGTCGGTGGATGTAGATGTCGAAGGCGAGCCGCGCCTCCTCGTCGCCCTCGTCGATCCGCCGGCGGATCTCCCGCATGTCGTTGTCACCGCACAGACCGATCAGGCCGCTCTTCTTGTTGAGGAGAGTGTCGATCTCGTCGATGGACATTCCGCCAACGCGCATCAAATGGAAGATGACCGCGGGGTCCATGTCACCGGACCGCGTCCCCATCACGAGACCTTCCAGAGGCGTGAGTCCCATGGACGTGTCCACGCACCTTCCGCCGCGCACCGCCGACGCGGACGCGCCGTTGCCCAGGTGCAGCACGATCACGTTCACGTCTTCCGGTGCCCTGCCCAGCAGCTTCGCGGTCGCCCGGGACACATACGCGTGAGAGGTCCCGTGGAACCCGTACCGCCGGATGCGGTGCTCGTCCGCCGTCCTCACATCGATCGCGTAGCGCGCGGCGGACTCCGGCATGCTGGTGTGGAAGGCGGTGTCGAACACGGCGATCTGCGGCAGGTCCGGGCGCAGCGCCATGGCCGTGCGGATGCCGGTGAGGTTGGCCGGGTTGTGCAGCGGCGCGACCGGGATCAGCCGCTCGATCTCGGCGAGCACGGCGTCGTCGATCAGGGTGGGCTCGGTGAAGAACTTGCCGCCGTGCACCACGCGGTGGCCGATCGCGGCCAGCTCGGGCGACTCCAGGCCGAGCCCGTCCTTGGCCAGTTCCTCGGCGACCGCCTTGAGGGCGGAGTCGTGGTCGGCGATCGGCACGCTCTGCTCGCGCGTCTCACCCGTGGTGAGCGCCGTGTGCTTCAGCCGGGAGGTCTGCTCGCCGATCCGCTCGACGAGGCCCACGGCCAGCCGGCTGCTGTCACGCATGTCCAGCAGCTGGTACTTCACCGACGACGAGCCGGAGTTGAGGACGAGGACGCGGGACGGGTGGGCACTCACTGGGCGGTTGCCTTCTGCTCGGGGGTCTGGGCCTGGATCGCGGTGATGGCGACGGTGTTGACGATGTCCTGGACGAGGGCGCCCCGGGACAGGTCGTTGACGGGCTTGCGCAGGCCCTGCAGGACCGGGCCGACGGCGATCGCGCCGGCCGAGCGCTGCACGGCCTTGTAGGTGTTGTTGCCGGTGTTGAGGTCCGGGAAGATCAGCACGGACGCCTGTCCGGCGACCTGAGAGTCCGGCAGCTTGGTCGCCGCCACGCTGGGCTCGACGGCGGCGTCGTACTGGATCGGGCCCTCGATCTTCAGATCGCCGTCGCGCAGTCGCACCAGCTCGGTGGCCTCGCGCACCTTGTCGACGTCGGCGCCCGAGCCGGAGGTGCCGGTGGAGTACGACAGCATCGCGATCCGCGGCTCCACACCGAACTGCTCGGCGGTCGTGGCCGACTGGAGGGCGATGTCGGCCAGCTGCTCGGCGTTCGGGTCGGGGTTCACGGCGCAGTCGCCGTAGACGAGCACCTTGTCGGCGAGGCACATGAAGAAGACCGAGCTGACGATCTTCGCGTCGGGCCTGGTCTTGATGATCTCGAAGGCGGGCCGGATGGTGGCGGCCGTGGAGTGCACGGACCCGGAGACCATGCCGTCGGCGAGGCCCTCCTCGACCATGAGGGTGCCGAAGTAGTTCACGTCGGCGACGACGTCGTACGCCAGCTCGACGGTGACGCCCTTGTGGGCGCGCAGCTGGGCGTACTTCTCGGCGAAGGCGTCGCGCAGCTCCGAGGTCGCCGGGTCGATCAGCTGGCAGTCGCCGAGGTCGATACCGAGGTCGGCGGCCTTCTTACGGATCTGGTCGACGGGCCCGAGCAGGGTCAGGTCGCAGACGCCGCGGCGCAGCAGTACCTCGGCGGCGTGCAGGACGCGCTCCTCGGTGCCCTCCGGGAGCACCACCCGGCGTTTGTCCGCGCGGGCCTGCTCCAGCAGCTTGTGTTCGAACATCATCGGGGTGACCCGGTCGCTGCTCGGCGCGGACACCCGCCCCCGCAGGTCGGCGGTGTCGACGTACCGCTCGAAGAGCCCGAGCGCCCGTTCCGCCTTGCGCGGGGTGGCCGCGTTCAGCTTTCCCTCCAGGGAGAAGAGCCGGGCGGCGGTGGAGAAGCTGTTGCCGGACACCGAGATCACCGGGGTGCCCGGGGCCAGTCGGGCGGCGAGGGTGAGGATCTCGTCGCTGGGCACCTCGTCGAGGGTGAGCAGTACACCGGCGATCGGCGGGGTGCCGGCGCTGTGCGCGGCGAGGGAACCGACGACGAGATCGGCCCGGTCGCCCGGGGTCACCACCAGACAGCCCGGGGTCAGGGCGCCCAGGAAGTTCGGCAGCATCGCGCCGCCGAAGACGAAGTCGAGGGCGTCCCGCGCCAGCCCCGCGTCGTCACCGAGGAGGACCTTGGCGCCGAGGGTGTGGGTGATCTGGGAGACCGTGGGGGCCGACAGGGCGGGCTCGTCCGGAACGACGTAACAAGGCACGGGAAGCCGGGAGTCGAGCCGCTCGGCTATCTCGTCCCGGTCCTCGCGGGCGACCCGGTTGGCGACCATGGCGAGTACGTCGCAGCCGAGGCCGTCGTAGGCGCGGTAGGCGTTGCGGGTCTCCGCGAGCACCGACTCGGCGGTCTGCTTCCGCCCGCCCACGACCGGGATCACGGACGCGCCGAACTCGTTGGCGAGGCGGGCGTTCAGGGACAGCTCGTCCGGGAGCTGGGTGTCGGCGAAGTCGGTGCCGAGGACGAGGACGACCTCGTAGTCGCGGGCGACGAGGTGGAACCGGTCGACGAGCGCTGACACCAGCTCGTCGGTTCCCCGCTCGGCCTGGAGCGCGGACGCCTCGTGGTAGTCCATGCCGTACACGGTCGCCGGGTCCTGGGAGAGCCGGTAGCGGGCACGCAGCAGTTCGAAGAGACGGTCGGGGTTGTGGTGGACGAGGGGGCGGAAGACGCCCACCCGGTCGACCTGCCGGGACAGGAGTTCCATGACTCCCAGTTCGACGACCTGGCGGCCGTCGCCGCGGTCGATCCCGGTCACGTACACGCTGCGCGTCACGCGTGCTCTCCGTTTCGTTTCTCGAGTGGGGTTCCTGACTGATCCTGGGTGAATATGCGGGGGTTCCGCGACCTGTGAAAATCGTCCGAGAGGGGGATCACAACCCCCTTGACAATACCTCTGTGGCTGGATATGAAGCCCCTCGATCCGAGTGCCTGGAGGGACCGGCATCGACCCCTGAGCCGTGAAACAATCGGATTGGCTCACCGGTTACGACAGCGAGCAGGAGACACAGCACGATGCGCATCGGAGTACTCACCGCAGGCGGCGACTGCCCGGGCCTGAACGCAGTGATCCGGTCGGTCGTGCACCGAGCGGTAGCGCAGTACGGCGACGAGGTGATCGGCTTCGAGGACGGCTACCGGGGCCTGCTCGAAGGGCACTACCGCACCCTCGACCTCGACGGCGTCAGCGGCATCCTGGCCCGCGGCGGCACCATTCTCGGCTCCTCTCGTCTGGAGCGCGACCGCCTGCGCGAGGCCTGCGAGAACGCCTCGGACATGATCCGCGACTTCGGCATCGACGCGCTGATCCCGATCGGCGGCGAGGGCACGCTCACGGCGGCGCGGATGCTCTCCGACGCGGGTCTGCCGGTGGTCGGCGTGCCCAAGACGATCGACAACGACATCTCCTCCACGGACCGCACCTTCGGCTTCGACACGGCGGTGACCGTGGCCACCGAGGCCATGGACCGTCTGAAGACGACGGCCGAGTCCCATCAGCGCGTGATGGTCGTGGAGGTCATGGGCCGCCACGCCGGCTGGATCGCGCTGGAGTCCGGCATGTCGGCCGGCGCCCACGGCATCTGCCTGCCCGAGCGTCCTTTCGACCCCGCCGACCTGGTCAAGATGGTCGAGGAGCGCTTCGCCCGCGGCAAGAAGTTCGCGGTGGTCTGCGTCGCCGAGGGCGCGCACCCCGCCGAGGGCACCATGGACTACGGCAAGGGCGAGATCGACCAGTACGGCCACGAGCGCTTCCTGGGCATCGGCACGGCACTGGCGTACGAGCTGGAGCGGCGGCTCGGCAAGGAGGCCAAGCCGGTCATCCTCGGCCACGTCCAGCGCGGCGGCACGCCCACCGCGTACGACAGGGTGCTCGCGACCCGCTTCGGCTGGCACGCGGTCGAGGCAGCGCACCGCGGGGAGTTCGGCATGATGACGGCGCTGCGCGGCACGGATGTGGTGATGGTGCCGCTGGCGGAGGCGGTGACCGTGCTGAAGACGGTGTCGAAGGACCGGATGGACGAGGCGGAGTCGGTCTTCTAGGCCTTCCGGGCGGTCCTTCCCCTCCGGGTGGGAGCGCGTCGCCGGTAATTGCTCGCGCAACGTGCGTGACGCGCCGACGAGTTCGCCCTGGGGGCACCACAACGCGCCCGCGAGCACGGTGAGTTCGTGGGCGCTGAGGGGCGGCTGTCCCCACGCTCCTACCGCCCCCGCTCCGCCCCCCGAACCCACCGGTAGACGAACTCAGGCCGTCCCACCTGCCCGTACAGCGGACTCCGCCCGGCCCGACCCGCCTCCACCAGGTGCTCCAGGTACCGCCGGGCCGTGATGCGGGAGATCCCCACGGCCTCGGCGAGCCCGGCCGCGGTCAGGCCCTCCTCGGCGTCCCGCAACGCCTTCGTGACCCGTTCCAGCGTGGGGGCGCTCAGCCCCTTCGGCAGTGCCGCCGGGCCCGGCGCCCGCAGTGCCGCCAGCGCTCTGTCCACCTCGTCCTGCCCGCTCGCCTCGCCCTGCGCCCCGCGGAACTCCGCGTACCGCACCAGCCGGTCCCGCAGCGTCGCGAAAGTGAACGGTTTCAGCACGTACTGGACGACCCCCAGCGAGACACCCTCCCGCACCACCGTCAGATCCCGCGCCGAGGTCACCGCTATGACGTCCGCGTGGTAGCCGGCCGCCCGCAGCGACCGTGCCAGCTGCAGACCGTGCACGTCCGGCAGGTGCAGATCCAGCAGGAGCAGGTCCACCTTCGTACGCTCCAGGGCCCGTCGCGCCGCCGCCCCCGTGTGCGCCTTGCCGACCGCCGTGAACCCCGGCACCCGGCCGACGTACATCACATGTGCGTCGGCGGCGACCGGGTCGTCCTCCACGACGAGTACACGGATGGGCTCGGTCATGCGTCACCTCCAGGCGCGGCGGACGCGGCACGTGCGCGGCTCATGCGTCACCTCCGGACAGGGCGGCCCCGACCCCCGGCGACGTCGGCTCTGCCGGAGCGGCCACCCCCACCGTAGGCAACGGCACCCGTGCCTCGAACTCCGCCCCACCCCCCGGCGCCTCCGACACCGACAGGGTGCCCTCGTGACGGCGTACGGTCTGGCGGACCAGGGCGAGGCCGAGGTCGCGGCCCCCGGGGGCGGTCGCCGGTTTCGTCGACCAGCCGCGCTCGAAGACCGCCTCCGCGTGGGCCGGGTCCACCCCCGCGCCCGTGTCCGACACCCGCAGGACCAGTTCCGTCCCCTCCGTGTACGCCGTCACCGTCACCCGTGCCCCCACGCTTCCCTGCGCCGCGTCCACGGCGTTGTCGATCAGGTTGCCCAGTATCGTCACCAGGTCCCGCGCGGGCAGCGAGGGCGGCAGCAGACCGTCGTCCAGGCGGCTGTCCTCCGACACCACCAGCTCCACGCCCCGCTCGTTGGCCTGCGCCGCCTTGCCCAGCAGCAGGGCCGCGAGGATCGGTTCGTTGACCGCCGCGACCACCTGGTCCGTCAGCGCCTGGGCCAGCTCCAGCTCGGCGGTCGCGAAGTCCACCGCCTCCTCCGCGCGGTCCAGCTCGATCAGCGAGACGACCGTGTGGAGGCGGTTCGCCGATTCGTGCGCCTGCGAGCGCAGCGCCTGGGTGAAGCCCCGCTCCGAATTCAACTCGCCCATCAGGGACTGAAGTTCCGTCACGTCGCGCAGGGTCACCACCGTGCCCCGCCGTTCGCCGCCCGAGACCGGGGAGGTGTTGACGACCAGGACGCGCGTCGCCGTCAGATGGACCTCGTCCACCCGGGGCTCGGAGGACAGCAGCGCGCCCGTCAGCGGGGCCGGCAGACCCAGGTCCGCCACCGAGCGGCCCACCACCTCGCCGGTCACCCCGAGCAGTTCCTGGCCACCGTCGTTGATCAGCGCCACCCGGAACTGGCCGTCGAGCATCAGCAGGCCCTCGCGCACTGCGTGCAGCGCCGCCTGGTGGTAGTCGTGCATATGGCTCAGCTCGGTCGCGTTCATGCCGTGGGTGGAGCGGCGGAGGCGGGCGTTGATCACATAGGTGCCGATCGCGCCCAGGGTGAGGGCACCGCCGGCGGCGCCGAGCAGCGCGGTCGCCTGGTCCTGGATCCGTGCGCTGATCGCCTCGACCTCGATGCCCGCGCTCACCAGGCCGATGACGTGACCGCCGTCCTCGACGGGGGTGACCGCGCGGACGGACGCGCCGAGCGTGCCGGTGTAGGTCTCGGTGAAGGTCTCGCCGCGCTGGGCGGGGGCGATGTGACCGAGGAAGCGCTTCCCGATCTGGTCCGGGTCGCGGTGGGTCCAGCGGATGCCCTGCGGGTCCATGATCGTGACGAAGTCGACGCCCGTGTCGCGCTGGACCTCGAGCGAGTACGGCTGCAAGCGGGCCGTCGGGTCGGCCACGCGGTAGCCG
>CBFHCJ010000270.1:0-8512 GCA_965654005.1 uncultured Streptomyces sp.
GCTCGTCGGTGCGCCACACCGCGTAGTCCGCCGGCGCGCCCGGTACCAGCACCCCCGCGTCGTCGCGTCCGATCGCCCGCCAGCCGCCGCGCGTGTGCGCGGTGAACGCGGCACGTACGGAGACCCGGTGCTCGGGTGTGCGGTGGAAGGCCGCCGCGCGGACCGTACCCCAGGGATCCAGCGGGGTGACGGGGCTGTCCGAGCCGAAGGCGAGCGGGACACCGGCCCGCAGCAGAGCCGCGAACGGGTTCAGCGTACGGGCCCGATCGGCGCCGAGGCGCTCGGCGTACATGCCGTTCTCACCGCCCCACAGTACGTCGAAGGCAGGCTGGACGGAGGCGGTCAGGCCGAGCTCGGCGAAGGCCGCGATGGTCTCGGGTGTGAGCATCTCGGCGTGCTCGACACGGTGGCGGGCGGCGCGGACGCGGTGAAGGCCGATCTTCTCGGCGGCGGCGCGCACGCCCTCGACCACGGCGGTGACGGCCGCGTCGCCGATGGCGTGGAAGCCCGCCTGGAGCCCGGCCTCGGTGCAGGCGACGACGTGTGCGTCGACGTCGGCGGCGTGGAGGTAGGCGGTGCCGGTGTGGCCGGCGTCGGCGTACGGCTCATGCAGGCACGCGGTGTGCGAGCCGATGGAGCCGTCGACGAAGAGGTCGCCGGCCGCACCGATCGCACCGAGTTCCCGAGCCTTGGCCACGCCCTCGTCGGCCCGCTCCGCCCAGTAGCCGACCACCCGGGGCCCGGACTCCTCGGCAGCCAGACGCAGCAGCCCGGTGAAGTCGTCCTCGGAGGAGATCTCGGGGCCCGCGCACTCGTGCACGGACCCGATGCCGAGGGATGCGGCGTGCGCGAGGGCGGCGCGCTGGGCCTCGGCTCGCTGGGCGGGCGTGACGGCTGCGAACGCCGCGGCCCGCACGGCGTGGTGCGCGTCGCGGGTGAGAGGCTCCCCGTCCGCGAAGCCGGCCTTGTCCCGGACGCCCGGCGTCAGGTCCAGCAGGCAGGTGGTGACGACGGCCGAGTGGACGTCGATCCGGCTGAGATAGAGGGGACGGCCGCCGGTGACCTCGTCGAGTTCATCCCTTCGAGGGGCCCGCCGTTCAGGCCAGCGGGCCGCGTCCCAGCCGTGACCGAGCAGGACCCGGTCGTCCGGGTGGGCGGCGGCGAAGTCGCGGACGAGGGCGAGGGCGGACGCCAAGGAGGGGGCGGCGGACAGATCGAGGCCGGTGAGCGCGAAACCGGTGGAGGTGGTGTGTACATGTGCGTCTGTGAACGCCGGGGTGACGAGCGCGCCGTCCAGGTCGACGACCTCGTCCACGCCCTCCGCGAACGCGTCGGCGGCACCCTCGGAGCCGACCCAGGCGACCTGACCGCGCTCGACGACCATGGCGGTCGCGAAGGGATCGGCTGGGCTGTGGACTTCCCCGCGGCGCAGCAGGACGGTCTTCGACGGGGCGGTGCGCTCGTTCATGGGCAACAGTCTCGCGCCTCACGTGAGCCCCCCGGTACGCAGGGCCGCCTACACGTGAGCCCCCCGGTACGCAGGGCCGCCTACACGTGAGCCCCCCGGTACGCAGGCCACCTCATGCGAGCCCCCAGTACGCATGGCCGCCTCACAGGGGCCCCGGGTACAGGGGGTCGGTCAGATTCTTGGCGGCCGTGCCTCGTACGGCGTCGAAAGGACCACCGTCGTGCGCGTCGACACCCCGGCGAGCGTCCGCAGGCGCGCGAGCAGCTCCTCCAGCTCGTGGGGGGTGGCCACGCGGACCTTGAGGATGTAGTTCTCGTCACCCGCGACGCTGTGGCAGGCCTCGATCTCCGGAACGCCGGCGAGGCGTTCCGCGATGTCGTCGGGGGCGCTGGGGTCGAACGGCTTCACCGAGATGAAGGCGGTCATGGGCAGCCCGACGGCCTCCGGATCGACGACCGCGGCGTACCCGCGGATGACGCCGCGCTGCTCCAGCCGGCGCACCCGCTGGTGCACGGCCGACGTGGACAGGCCCGTGGCCTTGCCCAAGTCGGTGTAGCTCATCCGCCCGTCCTTGACGAGCAGCTGCACGATCTGTCGGTCCAGCTCCTCCATGGCGCAAGAACCTACAGTGCGGCTGATCCCCGCGGATACCTCAGCGGCGCAGGTCATGCCCGGTTTGTGATGTTGCCGGGGACGGCCTGTGCGCCGTCCGTGGGACAAAACCGCCGCGCCGGGCACCTGCGGGCGGCATGTGACGAACGACACAGTCCCTCCACGGGCTTCGTGATGGTCTCGTGATTACCGCCGAGACGGGACGGGAAGTGCTTGCTGTGGTCGAGGCCGCAGTGCCTGTCGGCCCAGCCCGAGGGGGAGAATCCCATGCAGAGTCTGAAGCGCCTTGGTCGTACCGCGCCCAAGCGGCAGCGGCCGGGCGTCGAGCCCGAACCGGAGGGCGTCGAAGCCGACGCCCTCGACGGCGAAGAGTTCGACGCGTACGACACCTTCGAGATGTACCGGGTCATCTGCCCGGACTGCGCACAGCCCATCGCGCTTCTGTCGGACGAGGAACTCCTGCCCGAACACGCGCTGTGCGCCTCGCCGTGGAACCCGTTCGGTCTCACGGTCTGCCGCGGTACGGGCCGGGTGGCGGCCGACGCCCGCCCCGCGGACGAGTCCGCTGCGCCTCAGGAGCAAGACACAGCCCTGTTGTTGACACTCCCTCAGGGGCTCGACTGGCGGATGCAGCCGTTCTCGCACGTCGGCGGCCCGGGCTCGCGCCCGATGCGCATGCAGGCGCTGCGCCGCGCCGCCTGAGCACCTTCGGCGCCCCTCACTCGAGCGACATCGCTCGGTCTCCGGTAACCGCCCTGCACCATGGCGCGCAGGCTGTCGTGGTGCAGGATCAGTGTGTTCGAATCCGCCGGTACGGTGACCTCGCCGAAGCAGGCATGACGGTAGGCGACGCGAAGTACATGTCCGCTGTGTGTGGCCGGTGAGTTCGGCATGGCGTCGTTCGACGTCGTCCCGGCGCAGGAAGCCGGGCAGTCCGCGCCGGCCGGTGCGCACGGTCAGGTCGTGGATGAAGCAGTGCGGATAGACGGTCCGGCCGGGGGCGACCTCGCGCGTGGCCAGTGCCGCCATCTCCCAGTCGAGGACGGCGACGGGTTCGAAGCCGTCGTGGACGACGTTCCCGATGCGCGCGTCGCCGAAGCGGTCGTTTGCGTTGCGGTCACCCGTCGCAATGTGCTTCATCGACAGGGGCACCTGGTGCACGGGGTACTCGTCGAGCGGTACGGGACGGTCGCCCTCGGGCACGGCAGGCCCCCCTGGGCGCACGGCGGTCGACGCCGCCGGGCGGGTGGACGGGCTGGTCCGCCATATTGACGGTACGTCAGATGCGTCGCGAGGGCCCAGACGCGTACGACCGGCCGCCGTGCCGTTCCCGTAGCCGTCGCACGCTGTCCACTGCCGGATGCCGGCGTTCTCGACCCTGTCCGCCTCGGCCGATGACATGTATCCGCGTGCCATGGAATCCGGGCGCAACGTCAGTTTCCCTATCGGAGCTCACCAGTTGTCACAGGAGCGTCGCACGCGGCGACAACTGGCTCACGCCAGAGGGCGTGACTGCCTTCAGTCATTGCAAAAGCGCACTGTCGGCGAAATATGGGGATTCGAAGTGCGTAACCCCACAAGGGCGTTCATCCGCGCGCGCCCTAGCTGCGGCCGGCCTTCGGCGAGGTGGGCCACGATCCCGATGTCGGCGGTGGCGACCGCGTCGGCCTCTTTTCCATTTCTCCCCTGTACGCGACCCTTATTCACACCTCAAGGGGCGTCAACGCATCGGATCCCGCTCGAGCACCTTTTGCACAGTGCTCATGCAAATGTCAAGTCGGCTCGAGGTAAAGGACGTTGACGGTCACCGTACTGATAAGATCATCGAACTTTCAGTAGGCTGGCGCCGCGTCATGCACGCGTCACGGGGGGACAGTCCGAGGGCCCCATCGCGAAGGAGCGTCTGTTTCGGCAACTGCTCCCGCGAGGCGACTTGAAGAGAGTCTCATGACGTCTTTTACCAGAGATCCGCTGCTGTGGATCTTGCTAGTAGTGGTGCTCGCTGCGGTTTTCGCAGGGGTACGAGTCCGGAGGACCAACATGGCACTCCGGAAACAGAACGACGATCTACGTACGAGCCGGGACGGACTCCACGGGGAGTGCCAACGGCTCCACATGGAATACGCGGCACTCCGCTCCCAACAGTTGCACGCCCTCGAGGAGGTGCGCCGCGACGCGGAAGCGGAGACGAAGGACGTACTCAAGTCCTGGATGCGCACGCTGCAGGTCCTCGCCGACGAGCAGCAGCGTTCCATCCGTGACCTGGCACAGCAGAAGTACGGTGACGATCCGCACATCCTCGCGGACCTGATGACGATCGACCACACCAACAGTCAGTTCGGCCGACGGGCGCAGGGCATCGCGGCCCTGTGCGGTGGCTGGCTCGGCCGTCGTGAGACCACGGCCTCGGTGTACGACGTCGCACGCAGCGCCCAGGGCCGTATCAGGCACTTCGACCGGGTGCAGATCCACACCCAGGTCAATGTCTCCGTCACCAGCACGGCCGTCGAACCCCTGGCGGTCGTCCTCGCGGAACTGCTGGACAACGCCACGAACTACAGTGCCCCCGGTACCCCCGTCGAGATCAACATCCAGGCCGTTCCTACCGGGATCTGCCTGATCATCGACGACGCCGGCCTCGGCATGAGCCAGGAAGAGAAGGACCGTGCCGCCGCACTGCTGAACCCGGAGACCGCCGTCTCGATCACCAGCCTCGGCAACCCGCCCAGGGTCGGGTTCGCCGTCGCGGGCGTGCTCGCCACCCGCTACGGCTTCAAGGTCTCCGTCGATTCCGTCTCGCCGTACGGCGGCGTACGCGCGGTCATCCTCCTGCCGGAGAACCTCTTGACCAATCAAGCCCCCGAACCGGTATACGAAGCCTCCGCCCCGGTAGACGCCGTCGAGTCTGCGCCCGGCCCACGCCCCGCTGCCGTACCGGGCCCGGTACAGATCGTCGGTACGACGACCGGCGGCCTCCCCAAGCGCCGGCGCCGCGCGGCGGTCACCGTCGTACCGGAGCCGACCGCACCACAGTCGGCGCTGGAGAACGACGGCACAGTGACAGCGGCGCGTATCGGAGCCTTCGCGCGCGGAACGCGCCTCGGGCGTGACACGACCACCATGGAAGGATCTCAAGACCAGTGAAGCCCGACCTGTCGTGGGTGCTGAACGACGTGCTGCAGGTACGCGGCGCCCGCCATGCCATTCTCGTCTCGGCCGACGGCCTCCTGCTGGAGCGCTCGACCGGAATCCCCCAGGACGACGCCGAGACCAATGCGGCCGCGATGAGCTCGATGCAGTCCCTCAGCCGGGCTGTGGCCGGCTTCGTGGCGGGCGGCAAGGGGCTCTGGAAGCAGACCCTGCTGGAGTACGACGGCGGCTGGATCTTCTTGATCGCAGCGGGCAGCGGAGCCTATCTGGCCGTCTCGACGGCCTTGGACGTCGACATGGAGGTCATGTCGATCCGGATGCAGCAGCAGGTGAAGGCCCTGGGCAACGCGATGAGTACACCGCTGCGCCAGAGCGCGGGTGCCGACGCATGACCGCGCCCGGCGAGGAAGCTCCGGTCTCCAGCGAACTCGTCCGTTCCTACGTCATCACCGGCGGTCGGCGCCTGCCCTCCGCCGACGAGTTGTCCCTGCACACCCTGGTCACCCTGGCCCCCGACCGCGAACTGCCGCTGGGTTCCAGCCCGGAAGTACGTCGTATCTGGGACCTGTGCGCCGGTGGCTACCTGGCCGTGGCCGAGGTAGCCGCTCACCTGGGGTTGCCCGTAGGCGTCGCCCGTCTCCTGCTGACCGATTTAAACGAGCAAGGACATCTGCTGCGCCGCGCCGCTCCACCCCCCGCCCAGGCCGCCGACAGGGCCCTCATCGAAAAGGTTCTGCATGGACTCCAAACCCGTTTCGCCTGAGACTTTCTATGTCTCGGGGGCGGTGACCACCACCGCAAAGATCCTCGTGGTGGGGCACTTCGCCGTGGGGAAGACGACGTTCATCGGCTCGCTCTCCGAGATCGCCCCCTTGCGCACCGAGGAGAAGATGACCCAGGCGTCCACCCACGTGGACGACCTGCACGGCGTACCGAACAAAGTGACGACCACCGTCGCGCTGGACTTCGGTCGCCTCACCCTGAGTGACGAAATCGTGCTGTACCTCTTCGGCACGCCCGGTCAGCAGCGGTTCATGCAGCTGTGGGAGGACATGGCCCGCGGCGCGCTGGGCGCGCTGATCATCGTCGACCCCGGCCGCCTCGCCGACACGTTCCCCGTGATCGACCTCGTCGAGAAGTACGGCCTCGAGTACGCCATCGCGGTCAATTCCTTCACACCCGAGAACCAGTTCGGGGAAGCCGAGATCCGCGAAGCGCTCGACCTCCTCCCGCACACCCCCGTCTCCTACTGCGACGCCCGGAAGCGGGAGTCGTCGGCCCAGGCACTGATCATGCTCGTCCAGCATCTGCTCACCCGCACGGCCTGACCCCGGCCGCCGTCGCACCCCCTGCCCGGGCCGCGAGGACACCGGGACGACAAAGGAATACCCATGGACTTTCAGCAAACGGCCGCCACACGGGGCGTCCCTGCGAGATGCCCCATGCACAACCAGGACTTCGCCGCCGACCCGGGCGGCACCTACGACCGGCTGCGGACCTTCGGGCCCGCGGCTCCCGTAGAGCTCGCTCCCCAGGTGCAGGCCACCCTCGTCACCGACTACCAGGCCGCACTGAAGGTGCTGCAGAACACCACGGACTTCAGCCGGGACCCGCGCCGCTGGAAGGCGCTCAACGAGGGGCGGATCTCCCTCGACAACCCGGTGCTGCCGATGATGGCGTACCGGCCCAACTGCTTGTTCACCGACGGCGCCGTCCATCTCCGCCTGCGCAAGGCCGTCACCGAAAGCCTCGACCGGCTCAACATCGGCAGGATCCGCCGCGACGTCGAGCCCATCGCCGCCTTCCTCATCGACCAGTTCAGCGAGCGCGGGCGCGCCGACCTCCTCAACGACTACGCGAGGCTCCTGCCGCTGCTCCTGTTCAACCGGCTGTTCGGCTGCCCGGCCGACATCGGCGACCGGCTCACAGCCTCGATGTCCGCCATCTTCGACGGCAAGGACGCACTGCGGGCCAATGAGGAACTCACCGCGTGTCTCATGGAGTTGATCACGCTCAAGCGTCGCGATCCCGGCGACGACATCACCTCCTGGCTGATCCAGCATCCCGCCGGACTGAACGACGAGGAGCTCAAGGACCAGCTCGTCATGCTGATGGGGGCAGGCATCGAAGCCGAACGCAACCTCATCGGCAGCTCCCTGCTCCTCCTGCTGACCACCGGTTCCGCCGCCCGCGGTGCCGGCATGCTCACCCAGGAGGCCCTCGACGACGTCCTGTGGAACAACCCGCCCATCGCCAACTACGCCACTCACTTCCCCCTTTACGACATCGACCTGGGTGGCGTTCACGTCGAGGCCAACACTCCCCTGATGATCAGCTTCGCCGCGGCCAACAGCGACCCCTCCCTCAAGGACGCCCGTCAGGCGCGCAGCAAGGGTGCCCACCTCGCCTGGGGGGCCGGTCCGCACGCCTGCCCCGCCAAGTCTCCGGCCCAGGTCATCGCTCTCACCGCGGTCGAGGCGATCCTCAACGCGCTGCCGGACCTCACCCTCGCGGTCCCGGCGGAAGAGATGCAATGGCGGCCCGGTCCCTTCCACCGTGCTCTGGTCGCGCTGCCCGTGCGCTTCACCCCGACTCCGGGCACCCGCGTGGCCGCGCTCCACTCCCCGGCGCCGGCCGCCCGGCTGCAGTCGGCCGAACCGCCCCGGGTGCCCGCGGCACCGGCCTCGCGCGCGGAGGCCAGACCGGCCAAGAAGGGCTTCTGGAGCAGCGTCATCGATCTGTTCCGGGTATGAGCCACCGAATGCGACAGGAGCGACACGCTGTGGCTCATGGCCGCATATGAGGGAAGGGTAGATTCCGCCGGTAACGGTAACGATCCGCCCAAAGAAGCTTTGCGTGACCGCAGTTGACGACATAAGCGGCATGACCAGTGACCGCCGCACCGTCATCTCAGTTCTCCGGCATCTGGGTTCCCTCGAAGGGCAGAGCAACACATTGCCCCTCTGGGAAGATCTGCGCTCCCTGGGTGACGACGTCCCCGCCCGCCTGGGGCGGATACTTCGTCACCGGATTCGAGGCAAGCAGCCAGGTCCTGCGCGGCAGGAACTGGCTGGTGCCGGCCTCGCCTGGCAGGAACGGCAGCCCGATCCCGAACGCTGGGAGGCTTGCTGACGGACGGCCTGGCCGCGCTGGAGCCGGGCCCGATGCGCGACCGCGTCCTCTGCCTCACCTGGATCGCCACCGCACAGGCCCGCCGCCGCGACCTCGACGCGGCGGCCGAGACAGCGACCACCGCCATGGACATCGCCGACCTGGTCGAAT
>CBFHCJ010000271.1:0-8509 GCA_965654005.1 uncultured Streptomyces sp.
TCCCTACCAGGAGTGGATCGGCGCCCTGATCCGCGCCGACGTCTACGGATGGGCCTGCCCCGGCGTCCCGCGCCGCGCCGCCGCACTCGCCCGCCGGGACGCGGTCCTGTCCCACACCGGGAACGGGGTCTACGGCGCCATGTGGGCAGCGGCGCTGATCTCGGCGTCGTTCACCGCGCCCACCATCCGGCACGCCGTGGACACGGCGCTGACGGTGATCCCCGCGAGCAGCCGCCTCGCCCGCACCGTACGCCGGGTCGTGTCGCTCCACGAGACCCGGCTGAGCTGGGAGGAGACGCTCGCGACGGTGTCCGAGGAGACCGCCGGGCTCGGCTGGATCCACACCGTCCCGAACGCCGCCGTCCTCACCGCCGGGCTGCTGTACGGCGACGGCGACTTCACCCGCACCATCGCACTCACCGTCCGCGGCGGCCTGGACACCGACTCCAACGGCGCGACCGCGGGCTCGGTCGCGGGCGTCCTCACCGGGGCCGAGGCGATCCCCACGCAGTGGAAGGACCCTCTGGAGGACACGGTCCGCAGCGCCGTCTTCGGCTTCGACGGCGTCCGTATCAGCGAGCTGGCGCGGCGGACGGTACGGCTGGCGGAGGCGGAGACCGGGGGTCGGTGAGCCGCATGGACCTTCCCGGCGCCCTGGGCCGCCGGGTGCTGGCAGCGCTGGACGTCCTCGCGGAGGGCTCGGGCACGGCCGAGCTGGAGAACGGCCACCGCGTCGGCTGACCGGTCGTGAGCGTCGCGGGCGTCGTAAGCGTCGCGGGCGTCGTGGGCTCAGCCCTCGCGACACCCGCGAGCACCATGCTTCCACGACGAGTTCGGCGTCGAGCGCAACGGTGACCTTGGCCATGGCCGGACCTGACAGCCGGCGACCGGGCGCGGACCGTTATCCGTTCGCCCCGAGCGGGCAGGCGTCCTACTCTCAGCCCATGGACAGGCCTCTCGTAGCCATCTTCAGTGGCGCAGGTATCTCCACCGATTCCGGGATCCCTGATTATCGCGGGCCCAATGGGCTGTGGCGGCGGGATCCCGAGGCCGAGAAGCTCGTGACGTACGAGTACTACATGGGCGATCCGGAGATCCGGCGGCGCTCCTGGCAGATGCGGCGGAAGAACCGGACGCTGAAGGCCGAGCCGAACGCCGCGCACCGGGCCGTGGCCGAGCTGGAGCGGTCCGGGGTGCCCGTGCGGGTGATCACGCAGAACGTGGACGGACTGCACCAGCTCGCCGGAATCCCCGCCCGCAAGGTGCTCGAACTGCACGGCAGCGCGCGGCGTGTGGTGTGCACCGAGTGCCACGCCCGCGGTCCCATGGAGGACGCCCTCGCCCGGGTGGAGGCCGGGGAGGAGGATCCGCCCTGCCGGGAGTGCGGCGGGATCCTGAAGTCGGCGACCGTGATGTTCGGCGAGCGGCTCGACCCGGCAGTGCTGGGCCAGGCCGTCGCGATCACCAAGGCCTGCACGTTGTTCATCGTGGTCGGAAGCAGCCTGCGGGTCCAGCCCGCCGCCGGGCTGGCGGGACTGGCCGCCGACCACGGGGCACGCCTGATCATCGTCAACGCCGAACCGACGCCGTACGACGACCGGGCCGACGAGGTGGTACGGGAGCCGATCGGCACCGCGCTGCCCGAACTCCTGCGGAAGCTGGGTGACTAGAAGAGCCCTGCGCCCCGCTCGAAGTCCAACAGCCGACGTTTGCGGTCGAGTCCGCCGCCGTAGCCCGTCAGGCCGCCGTTCGCGCCGACGACGCGATGGCAGGGCACGATGATGCCGATGGGGTTCCTGCCGTTGGCGAGGCCGACCGCGCGCGAGGCGCCCGGGTTGCCGAGGGCGTCGGCCAGTTCGCCGTACGAACGGGTCTCGCCGTAGGGGATCAGCCGCAGCTGCTCCCAGACGCTGCGCTGGAACGCCGTGCCGTGCAGGCTCAGTTCGAGGCTGAAATCCTTCAACTCGCCCGAGAAGTAGGCCCGCAGTTGTTCGGCCACCTCGCCGAAGGGCGCGTCGTCGCGCTCGCCGAAGTTCTCCTCGGGCGGGCGGTGGCGTTGGCCGACCATGTAGAGGCCGCACAGGGCGCCGTCGTCCGCGACGAGGGTGAGCGGGCCGTAGGGGCTGTCGATGACCATGTGCCGTTTCATTGGATCTCCTTATACAGGCAGGAAGTTGATCGGGTGGCCGTCCGTCGCCCACAGGTACTGCACCGCGTACGCCCGCCACGGCCGCCAGGCCGCCGCGCGTGCCGTCAGCGCGGCGGGGGTGGACGGCAGGCCCAGTTCCTGCGCGGCGCGCCGGATGCCGAGGTCGGTCGGCAGGAACGCGTCGGGGTCGCCGAGGGCGCGCATCGCGATCACGTCGACCGTCCAGGGACCGAAGCCGGGCAGGGAGAGCAGCTGGGCGCGGCTCTCCTCCCAGTCGCTCTCGACGCCCAAGTGGAGTGTCCTTTCGGCCAGTTGGCTCACCAGCGTGGTGAAGGTCCGGCGGCGGTTGCGCGGCATCGCCAGCGACTCGGGGTCGAGCGCGGCGAGCGCCTCGGGTGCCGGGAAGAGGTGGGTGAGGCCGCCCTCCGGGTCCTCGACCGGTTCGCCCTGCGCGGTGACCAGGCGGGCCGCGTGGGTGCGGGCGGCGGCCGTGGAGACCTGCTGGCCCAGGACGGCCCTTACGGCGAACTCGGCCTCGTCGACGGTGCGCGGTACCCGGCGGCCGGGGGCCTTGTCGACCAGGGGCGCGAGCACCGGGTCCGTACGCAGCTGGTCGTCGACCGCCACCGGGTCGGCGTCCAGGTCGAGCATGCGGCGGCAGCGGCTGATGGCGACGGGCAGGTCACGCATGTCACTGAGGGTGAGGCGGCATGCGATGTGGTCGGTCCGCGGGGTCAGCGCCACGATCCCATGGCCGTACGGCAGCCGGAGCGTGCGGCGGTACGCGCCGTCGCGCCACTCCTCCACGCCGGGTACGGCGGTCGCGGCGAGGTGGCCGAAGAGGTTGTCCGGGTTGAGCGGGGCCCGGAAGGGGAGCCGCAGGCTCAGCGCGCCGGAGGCGATCACCGTCTTCTTCGGGAGGCGGCCGCGCAGCTCGCTCGGGGAGAGCCCGAAGACCTCGCGGACGGTGTCGTTGAAGGTGCGGATCGAGGAGAAACCGGCCGCGAACGCGATCTCCCCCATGGGCAGCGCGGACGTCTCGATGAGCAGCCGGGCGGTCTGGGCGCGCTGGGCCCGGGCCAGCGCGAGGGGTCCGGCGCCGAGTTCGGCGAGGAGCTGGCGCTCGATCTGGCGGGTGCTGTAGCCGAGCCGGGCGGCGAGGCCGGGTACGCCCTCGCGGTCGACGACGCCGTCGGCGATCAGCCGCATGGCGCGGGCGACGAGGTCGGCCCGCTGGTTCCAGGCGGGCGAGCCGGGGCTGGTGTCCGGGCGGCATCGCTTGCAGGCCCGGAACCCGGCCTGCTGGCAGGCGGCCGCGCTCGGGTAGAACGTCATGTTCTCCGGCTTCGGTGGCACCGCCGGGCAGCTGGGCCGGCAGTAGATCCGCGTGGTCAGTACCGCCGTGAAGAACCAGCCGTCGAAGCGCGCGTCCTTGGACTGGACGGCGCGCACGCAGCGCTCGCTGTCGGAGTGCATCCCGTTCCGCATGCCTCCAGCATCGGCCACGGGCCGGCGCAGGGCTGGCGGGAATCCGACATGTAGGTGGGCCGACCTGGCGTTACCCCGGTCGCTCGGTGTGTCGCTCGGCGCGGTGGCGTGGCGCGTTCACGGACGGTGTCTGTGGTCCGTACGCGGCCTGCGGGCCTGCGGGCTGCTCGTGTGAGGGCGTCCTTGCGGCGTTCGTGACCGTGCCCGCGTCGGCGGAGCCGGGGCCCACGGCCGTTGGCCGCCCTCCAGCCGGCCCGTGGTCACCTCCTGGCCATGACACGGCTTGATCATCTCCATCGCCGGGCGAGGAGCAGCGCCACATCGTCGTCCGGTTCCCGGTTCAAGGCGCCGAGCAGCATGTCGCAGGTCTCCTCCAGCGGGAGCCGGGTGCCGTCCAACAGCAGTCGCAGGCCCTGCAGTCCGACCTCGATCGACTCCCCACGACTCTCCACCAGGCCGTCCGTGAACAGCGCGAGCAGCGTTCCTCGCGCCAGTTCCCGCTCCTCGGCGCTGAGCGGCACGCCACCCACCCCGAGCGGCACCCCGCTGGGTATGTCGAGGAATTCGGCTCTCCCGGCCGGGTCCACCAGCACCGGCGGCAGATGGCCCGCGCAGGAGAGTTCGCATAGCCCGCGCCGTGGGTCGCAGACGACGTAGAGGCAGGTCGCCATCGAGTCGGAGTCGCCGAGCGAGGCGGCTATGCCGTCGAGGTGGTACAAAAGCTCGGCCGGAGGAAGGTCGAGCCGGGCGAGGGCGCGGGTGGCGGTGCGGAGCTGGCCCATGATCGCGGCGGCGTGGACGCCCTTGCCCATCACGTCGCCGACGACCAGGCCGACCTTGCCGTGTTTGAGCGGCAGCACGTCGAACCAGTCCCCGCCGACCTCGCTGACCGCGGGCAGGTAGCGGCAGGCGACGTCGATGCCTTCGTAGCGCGGTGGCTCCTGGGGGAGCAGGCTGCGCTGGAGGGTCAGCGCGGTGCTGCGCTCGCGCCCGTACAGCCGGGCGTTGTCGATACAGATGGCGGCGCGGGCGGCCAGCTCGGTGGCGAGCGTGAGGTCCTGGTCGTCGAACGGCCGGGCGTTCACCGTGCGGTAGAGGCTGAGCGTGCCCAGCACCTCGCCGCGGGCCATCAGGGGGACGGCCAGATAGGAGTGGACCCCGGCCTGCCGGAGCGTCTCGGCGGCACAGTCGTCCCTGGCGATGAGCCGCATCGTCGCGCCGCTCACATGTCGCAGCAGGATCGGCCGCGCCTCTCGCACACTCCGGGTGATCATCCGTGACGAACTGTACGACGCCGACTCGCCGACCGGATCCGCGGCCCCGATCGCCTCGGTGGGATAGCCGGCGGCGACGGCGAGCGCCCGGAAGTCGAGGGAGCCGTCGATCCGCAGCGCGGCCGTGTGGTCAAGACCTGTCACCGAGTCGAGTACGTCGACGGCCGCGAGGTCGGCGAGTTCCGGGACGGCCACCCCCGCCAGCTCACGGGCGGTCTGGCGCAGGTCCAGCGTGGTGCCGATACGCATACTGGCATCGGCTATCACCGCCAGCCGCTCGCGCGCTTTCGCGACCTCGGCCGCCGCCCGCTGCCGCTCGGAGACATCCAGCACCGCCATCGCCAGGCCCAGTACGCGCCCGTTCGCGTCCTCGATCCGGTGGTACGACTCCGAGTAGACGTGGTCCTGGTTGTCCGCGACCGTCCGGCCGACGGTCTGCTGATCCAGCAGGGGCTCACCGGTCTCGAGAACACGCCGCATCCGCGACTCGATGGCCTCCACATCCAGCGCCGGCAGCACCTCGCCTACGCGGTGGCCCAGCACAGCCTCCTCCGGCACGCCATTCATCCGCTCCAGTGACCGATTGACGCCCACCCACCGCAGTTCGGTGTCGAACACCGCGATCCCCACGGGCGACTGGCGGACCAGGAGGTGGGAGAGGGCCAGATCCCGCTCGACGTTCCGTACGGTCTCGGCGTCGGTACCCAGGCCCAGGGCATGAACGTCGCCACCGGCATCGCGCAGCTGCATGGTGCGGAACTCCACAAGGCGTGTCGAGCCGTCCTTGTGCCGTACCGGAAAGACTCCCGCCCAGCTCTCACCCGTGCGCACGCGTTCGAACAGCTCGCGGGCCTGTGACTGGTTCTCCGGTGCCACCAGCAGCCCGCCCGCGTTCCGGCCCAGCGCTTCGGCAGCGGAGAAGCCGAGCAACAGCTCGGCCTCGGGGCTCCACAGCACGACCCGCCCGTCACTCCCCAGGACCACGGCGGCGACCCGCAGCATATCGAGCAGCCCGCCCGGCGCAGCGCTGATGCCGTCTCCCCAGCCCTTCCCGGTCCGGGACTCTCGCTCAGGCATACCAGCCGCTCCTTCCGGCGGCAGCGCCGGAACCGCCCTGGGCCCACTCCGCGGGTCTCCCTGCCAGTCATACCCCTCCCCGGCGAACACCGCACGCCAAGGCCTTCCGGGGCCGGGCCGACATCGGCGATACCGCCTTCTGTCCGGCCTCGGCTGCACCACACCGGCCCCGGGCACGAGCGGGCGCTCCATCCCGTTGCGGGCAGACCGGGTGAGTCGCGTCCGTGGACCGTCAGCCGAGTTGCCCGGCGAACGCCGCGTGTGCCCGCTCGTCGAAGAGGACGAACCTGACCTCTGTGACAGCCGTTTCCGTGGCTCGCACCGTCTCTACCGCGATGCGCGCGGCATCCTCCATCGGCCACCCGTAGGCGCCGGTGGAGATGGCCGGGAACGCGACTGTTCGCGCCCCCAGCTCATCGGCCACTCGGAGGGATGCCCGGTAGCAGGAGGCGAGCAGCGAAGGATCGCTGCCAAAAGCCTGATACACCGGTCCCACGGTGTGGATGACCCAGCGCGCGTCCAGTTCGCCCGCCGTGGTGGCGACCGCCCGGCCCGTGGGCAGGCCCTTGCCGTATCCGGAGGCGCGGAGTGCGCGGCACTCCGCGAGGATCGCGGGGCCGCCGCGCCGGTGTATCGCGCCGTCCACGCCTCCCCCGCCGAGCAGCGAGGAGTTGGCGGCGTTGACGATCGCGTCGGCGCTCTGGCGGGTGATGTCGCCCTGGACCAGGGTGATGGTGGTCATCTCTGCCTCAGCCTCCTCCAGACGGCCTTCGCCGCGTTGTGCCCCGACATGCCGTGCACACCGGGGCCCGGCGGGGTCGCCGACGAGCAGATGAAGACGGCCGGGTGTGGGGTGGTGTACGGGAAGAGGGACAGCTTGGGGCGCAGCAGGAGCTGGAGTCCGGAGGCCGCGCCGGAGGCGATGTCGCCGCCGACGTAATTGGCGTTGCGGGCGGCGAGTTCGGGCGGGCCTGCGGTGGCGCGGGCGAGGACGCGGTCGCGGAAGCCCGGCGCGAAGCGCTCCAGTTGGCGTTCTATGGCGTCGGTGAGGTCTCCGGTCCAGCCGTTGGGCACATGGCCGTACGCCCAGAAGACCTGCTTGCCGGCCGGGGCCCGGGTGGGGTCGACGACGCCGGGCTGCACGGTGATGAGGAACGGTGTGTCGGGCGCGCGGCCCTCCCGCGACGCGGCGCGCAGGGCGGTGCCGATCTCCGCGCTGTCCGCCCCGATCTGTACGGTACCGGCGACGCGCGGCTCCTTCGCGGTCCACGGCACCGGGCCGTCCAGCGCGTAGTCCACCTTGAAGGCGGCGGCACCGTACCGGTACCCGTCGTAGTACCTGCCGAGGCCCGCGATCCGGGCGAGGGCGGTGGGCGAGGTGTCGAACACGTACGCGCGCGCCGGGGGCAGGTCGTCGAGGCGCTTGACCTCGTAGTCGGTGTGGACGGTGCCGCCGAGGTCCTTGAGGTACGCGGCGAGCGCGTCCGAGATGGACTGGGAGCCGCCGCGGGCCACCGGCCAGCCGCGGGTGTGCGCCGCCAGCGCGAAGACCAGCCCGACGGCACCGGTGGCCAGGCCGTCGAGCGGGGCCATCACATGCGCCACGAGCCCGGCGAACAGGGCCTTGGCCCGCTCGTCGCGGAAGCGGCGCATCAGCCAGGTCGACGGGGGCAGACCGGCGAGACCGAAGCGGGCGAGCGTGATCGGGTCGCGGGGCAGGGCGGTCAGGGGCAGCGACATGAAGTCACGGACCAGCGTGTCCCAGCGGGCCAGGAAGGGTTCGACCAGCCGGCGGTACGCGCCGGCGTCCCGCGGCCCGAACGAGGCGGCCGTCTCGGCCACGGACCGGGACAGCACCGCGGCCGTGCCGTCCGTGAAGGGGTGTGCCATCGGCAGCGCGGGGTGCAGCCACTCCAGGCCGTACCGCTCCAGGGGCAGCGCCCGGAACGCGGGCGAGTTGATGCCGAGGGGGTGTGCCGCGGAGCACGGGTCGTGCCGGAAGCCGGGCAGCGTCAGCTCCTGGGTGCGGGCGCCTCCTCCGACGGTGTCGCGGGCCTCGAAGACGGCCACGGAGAAGCCGCGGCGGGCCAGCTCCACGGCAGCCGTCAGGCCGTTTGGTCCCGCTCCCACCACCACCGCATCGAGCATCGACGGCACCTTCGGACTCCTTCGTCAGCCGACGGCCACTGAGGATCAGGATATGCCGGGGCACTGACACCCCTGGGCCGCGGGTGACCACAGCCGGGTGAGGCGGCGATTCCGCTTTTCCCTTCGTAGCAGGAGGGTTTCCGGTGCTTCTCCTTGGAGCAGGACCGTTTCAGATCCCGGCCGACAGCAGTTCCACCACGCGGCGGGCCGTGGCCTCGTCCCGGGCCGCTGTGAACGGCAGGGTGTTGCCGCCCGTGATGCGGAACGGTTCACCCGTCAGCGTGAGGTGCGCGCCGCCCGCCTCCTCGATCAGCAGGATGCCGGCCGCGTGATCCCAGGCCGCCTCCCAGGAAAAAGCCGTGGCATCCAGCGT